>NZ_JACAOM010000047.1:0-59513 GCF_013386245.1 Pseudomonas sp. 21615526
AAAGTTCGAGATCTTGCAAACACCTGGCTATCACATACCCAATTTGCTGAAGCGAGGCCAGTTGGCCACGACTCAGTACCCGAATTTCTTGACGACCATAGAGCATTGGAACCACCTGATCCCATCCCGAACTCAGCAGTGAAACGATGCATCGCCGATGGTAGTGTGGGGTTTCCCCATGTGAGAGTAGGTCATCGTCAAGATTAAATTCCAGAACCCCTGATTGCTAACGCAATCAGGGGTTTTGTTTTGGGCGGTCGGAAAACGGGGAGAGAGCTGTTGGCCGTAAAAAAGATCCAGCCTGGTTAAAAGCCTTGCTCCCTGATCAACTCAATCAGTGCCCTTAACCCGGCCGGCACATGGCGCCTACCTGGGTAATAGAGGCGCAAGCAGTCAAAAGACGGCGTCCATTCCTCCAGTACGCGCACTAACGTCCCGTTCGCTAAATCGGCAGCGGCATTCCATTCCGTAAGATAGGTCAAGCCTAGTCCCGCCCTGGCAGCCTCAAGCATCAGAGTCGGATTATCCAGGGTCAAAACCCCTTGCACCTCGACAGCAAGCGCTTCGCCATGTCGCTCAAACTCCCAATGATAGATCGCCCCGCTGGGCATCCGGCTGCGAATACACTGATGGGCCCGCAGATCCATGGGACTGACGGGAACTGGGTTGAGAGCAAAATAGTCCGGGCTGCCCAATACCGAAAAACGCTGGGCCGGACTGATATCGACTGCGATCATGTCTTGAGGAACCGTACCCCCGAGCCGAATCCCCGCATCAAACCCCTGCGCGACGATATCCACCAGCCGCCCCTCAGTGACGATATCCAATTTCATCCGTGGATAACGTCGCAGATACTCCAGCAGCAACGGCATCACCTGCTTTGCCGCCCCCGCCGAGGTATTCAGGCGCAAGGTACCGCTGGGTTCCGCGCTGCGATTTCCTGCCTGTTCCAAGGCCGTGCGAATGCTCAACAGTGCAGGGGTAATGGTTTCGACAAACTTCGCGCCCACTTCAGATAACGACACGCTGCGCGTGGTGCGATTGAACAGCCTCACCCCCATCCGCGCTTCAAGCCCCGCGATAGAGTGGCTCAACGCCGATGTCGACACATTCAACTCGGTCGCCGCTGCACGAAAACTGCGATGCCGAGCCACTGCCAGCACCGCTTCCAACTCATTCAGCCCGGATGTATTCATTGTCCTGAATCGCTCATCAACTCATGCCGATTTGTACGGCTTATCAGCTTAATCATAGTGACTTACCGTAGGACGCACTAGCTCAGCGTCCCGGAGGACCTATGCAATACATCAACCAGATTTACATCAACGGCGCCTTTGTGACGCCCCATGGCGAAGAGCTTTTTGACCTGTTCAACCCTGCAACAGGCCAGCGTATCGGCCAGGTTCGATTGGCAAATGAACAAGACGCCCTGGATGCCATCGCTGCCGCCAAGCGAGCTTTTACCGAGTTCTCCCATAGCTCTAAAGATGTGCGCATCGACTATCTCAAACGCCTTCACGCCGCAGTTGAATCCATTGAAGACGCACTTACCGACGCGATTATCGAGGAGTACGGCGCCCCAATATCCCGTGCGCGGTGGATGGCCAGGCATGCAGCCAGCGTCCTGCAAGATGCCGCTTCAGTACTGGAGAACTACAACTTCTCCCGACGCATTGGCATCGCCGAGGTGGTCATGCAGCCGCTGGGTGTGGCCGGCTTGATCACACCCTGGAACAGCAACGCCGGTTTTATCTGCGGCAAGCTCGCTGCGGCGTTGGCCGCCGGCTGTACCGCCGTGATCAAACCCAGTGAAATGAGCGCAATCCAGACCTCGCTAGTCACCCGCGCGCTTCATGAAGCTGGCTTGCCTCCCGGTGTATTCAACATCGTCACTGGCCGTGGCGAAACCGTAGGCGCCGTGTTGAGCGCCCATCCCGACATCGCAAAAGTGTCCTTCACCGGTTCAACCGCTGTCGGCAAAACAATCCTGCGGACCGGCGCCGAGACCCTGAAGCGCGTGACCCTAGAGCTGGGCGGCAAATCACCGGTGCTGATTCTCGATGATGCGGACCTCAAGACGGCCGTGCCCATGGCCCTTCAGGCCGGTTTCATGAACAGCGGCCAGGCCTGTATCGCCGGCACTCGAATCCTGGTACCCGAAAGTCGTTTGGAAGAAATCGAAGCGCTGATGATCGACGAGGTGGGCAACGTGCAAGCCGGCGACCCTCGTGACCCAGCCACTGCGGTCGGCCCCATGGTCAGCCAAAAACAGTGGGAGCGCGTACAGCGCTACATTCAGATCGGGATCGAGGAGGGCGCCCACCTATTGGCAGGAGGTCGCGGTTTGCCTGAGGGCATCAAAGCCGGGTGGTTCGTAAAACCAACCGTATTCAGCCGGGCGACCAACCAAATGGCCATCGCCCGCGAGGAGATTTTCGGCCCAGTGCTCTCGATCATTACCTACGCAACCGAGGAAGAGGCCCTGACCATCGCCAACGACACACCCTACGGCCTCCAGGCATACATCCTGTCTTCAAATCCCGAACGCGCCCGCAGGCTGGCCAGCCGTATAGACGCTGGCCGAGTGCTGATCAATACCCTGGCCCATGAACCTCTTGCGCCGTTTGGTGGCTTCAAGCAATCGGGTATCGGCCGCGAGTACGGCACATTCGGCCTCGAAGCCTTCCTGGAGCCCAAGTCGATCCTGAGCTGATCGTCAGCATAAAAACGCATGAATAAGGTCAACGGCTCAAACCAAAGTGCATGAACAGGCTCCATTAGCACACCGTTCAGGGAAATCGATGCAAAGTGTTTCTGCATTTTTGGTATGGTGCAGCACATTTTCACAAGGACTGATTTTTCCTCCGCAGGAAGCGGCGTCGACCTTATTCAACGAGATGCTGTAGAAATGCCTGAACCAATACCGATCAAGGATCACGAAAAAGAAAACCGCCTGGTCAACAAGCGGCTGCTGGCCTGCGCGCTGCTGGTAATCGGCATTACCTGCGCCCTGGTAGGTCGGATGTACTTCCTGCAGGTGGTGCAGTACGACTACCACTCCACCATTTCCGAAAACAATCGCGTCCACGTCCTGCCGATCACACCGACCCGCGGCCTGATCTATGACCGCAACGGCGTAGTACTTGCCGACAACCGTCCCAGCTACAACCTGACCATCACCCGCGAGCGCACCACCGATCTCAAAGGAGAGCTGGACGCTATCGTCAGCCTCCTGCATTTGCCCGCCGAGGACCGTGGCGTATTTGATAAGGCGCTCAAGCAAGCCCGTCATCCCTTCGTGCCCGTCACCCTGTTCTACGAGCTGACCGAAGAGCAGATCGCCGTGCTGGCCGTCAACGAATTCCGCCTGCCGGGCGTGGATGTCGAGCCGCAATTCGTCCGCCATTATCCGCTGGGTGCGCACTTTGCCCACTCCATTGGCTACGTAGGCCGGATCAACGAAAAAGAATCCAAAGCCCTCGACTCAGTGGAGTACCGGGGCACCCAGTCCATTGGTAAAACCGGGATCGAGCGTTTCTACGAGTCCGAGTTGCATGGCCACGTCGGCTATGAAGAGGTTGAAACCAACGCCCAGGGCCGCGTCCTGCGGGTGCTCAAGCACACCGACCCGATCCCCGGCAAAAACATCGTGCTGAGCCTGGACGTCAAACTCCAGGAAGCTGCCGAAGAAGCCCTCGGCGACCGCCGTGGTTCGGTAGTTGCTCTCGACCCGGCAACTGGCGAAGTGCTTGCGATGGTCAGCAAGCCAAGTTTCGACCCGAACCTGTTTGTCACCGGCATCAGCTTCAAGGAATACGCCGCGCTGCACGACTCCCTCGACCGTCCGCTGTTCAACCGCGTGCTGCGCGGGCTCTACGCGCCGGGTTCGACGATCAAGCCGGAAGTCGCCATCGCTGGCCTCGACAGCGGCGTGGTTACCGCCCAGACCCGGGTGTTCGACCCGGGCTATTACCAACTCCCGGATTTCGACCACAAATACCGCAACTGGAACCACAGCGGCGATGGTTGGGTGGACATGGACGCAGCGATCATGCGCTCCAACGACACCTACTTCTACGACCTGGCCCACAAGCTGGGTATCGACCGCCTGCACGACTACCTGGCCGAGTTCGGCCTTGGCCAGAAAGTCTCCCTCGACATGTTCGAAGAGTCAGCCGGCCTGATGCCGTCCCAAGCCTGGAAGCGCGCTACCCGGCGCCAGCCTTGGTTCCCGGGTGAAACCGTGATCCTCGGCATCGGCCAGGGTTACATGCAGGTCACCCCGTTGCAGCTGGCCCAGGCCACTGCGCTGATCGCCAACAAGGGCGTGTGGAACCGACCGCACCTGGCCAAGACCATCAATGGCGTGCCGCCGGTGGATGAAAACCCGATGCCCAACGTGGTGCTCAAAGACCCACGCGACTGGGAGCAGGTCAACCACGGCATGCAATTGGTAATGCACGATCCACGCGGTATCGCCCGGGCGGCTGCAGCCGGTGCGCAGTACCGGATTGCTGGCAAGTCTGGTACTGCGCAGGTAGTGGCGATCAAGCAGGGCGAGCGTTACAACCGTCTCAAGACCCTGGAGCGCAACCGCGACAACGCCTTGTTCGTCGGCTTTGCCCCGGCGGAGCACCCGCGGATCGTGATTTCGGTGATGATCGAAAACGGCGAGGCCGGTGGCCGAGTGGCGGGGCCGGTGGTGCGCCAGATCATGGACGCCTGGCTGCTCGATCAGGAAGGCCACTTGAAGCCGCAATACGCGACCCCCAGCAAGGCACCGGGTGATCCCCACGTTTGACGCCACAAGGGCATGACACCGTCATGCCCTATCCCTTTTCAAAGGTTGCGCATTGGTCGATGTCGCCTACTGTCAATACAGGAGGTGTCTCATGCACGAATCAAATGAAATCAAACGTAAAGTCCTGCTCAACGCTCCACGCCAACGGGTCTGGGAAGCACTGACCGACGCCGAGCAATTCGGCAGCTGGTTTGGCATCGCCCTCAAGGGCAAACAGTTTGCCCAGGGCCGGGCCATTGAAGCCCCGATCACCTATCCCGGTTACGAGCACGTGGTGTGGAAGGCAAGGATCGAGCGGCTTGAACCACAGACACGGTTCTCTTTCAGCTGGCATCCCTACGCCGTAGACAAGGATGTGGATTACGACGCGGAAACCCCAACGCTGGTGGAGTTCACCCTCGAGGATCACGCCGAAGGCATCTTGTTGCGCGTGATGGAGTCAGGTTTTGACGGGATCCCGGACGTTCGCCGCCAGAAGGCCTACAAGAAGAACTCCCGAGGCTGGGATGATCAGATGAACAACATCGAAGACTATCTGGCGAAATCCCATCAGCCGTGAGCTGATGGGGCGCCGCATTCATCACCCTTCGTGGGCGGTGCTGATTTCCAGGGTATCGGTGTAGGTCACCAACACGCTTTGGCCGACCTTGAGGTCTTTGAGGCCGGCGCGAATTTCCGGTTTCTCCACGGTCAGCACTTTGCTCTGGCCCGCCGGGTTTTCCAGGGTTACCTGGTTTTTCGCCAGGTCAATGTGGGTGATCTTCAACTGCACCTGTACCTGGCGGAAGGCCGCACCGCCCGGGTTCGGGTTATCCGCGGTGGCGCGCAAGACGCCAGTCTTCTCGGTGGCGTCCGGTGCGCTCTTGTCGATGTCGGTGTCCAGCACGGCGGCGACCGAATGGGTCACCAGCACCTTGACCTGATCACCTGCCTTGAGATTGCCCAGGTCCTTGGCCTGGTCGCTGAGCTGCACATGCACCTTGCGGCCTTCGGCACCTTCGAGCACCACCTGATGGTTGGCGGCATCCACCTCCAGCACCTTGGTGGTCACCTCATCGGCTTCCAGCGACTTGGACAACGGGATATCGGCAGCATGTGCCGTCAGGGCACCAGCAGACAGCAGGGTTGCCAGGGCAATTGCCTGGCGAAGAGGGCGCAATACATTCATTGAGTGGACTTCCATGTGAGAGGAGCCTTGAGTCTAGTGGCGCGTTCGCGATTCGCAAATTCGCCACTGAGACGGAACGGCTACTTGATCACCACCGGATTCACCGGTGCGCCACTGCCCCCGACAATCTTCAGCGGGGCGGCGGTGTAGAGGAATTTCCACTGGCCGTCGTCCGCACAATCGGCGGCCAGTTCCTCCAGCAACACGATTTCGGTGAAGGCGATCCCCAGGTTGCGCATCAGCGCGCAATGCAGCGGAATCTGCACCCCGGACACCGGGTCGGTGATCACTTCGTTGGCGATGGTGTCGGTCACCAGGTTGGGGATTTCCATCTCGTGGAACCACTCCACCAGCTCCCGGCTGTAGGTCAGCCCCGGCTCCATCAGGTCCTTGAAGAACTCGGTCTTGCCCAGCTCATAAAACGCCCCCATGGACCCGGTGCGGATGATCAGGATGTCACGTTTTTCAATGGTCACGCCCTGGGCTTTGGCGGCGTCGAGCAGGTCCAGGTGGTTGAAGGTTTCGCCCCGGCCCAGGCACTTCTTGCCGCGATGGCGGGCCATGTCGATCAGCACCGCACGGCCCACCACGCCGCGTTCGGCAATCGCCAGCACGCTGGCCTTGGCGATGCCGCCAACGGTGGTCTGGGCGTCGTAGCCGTTCCACAGTTGATTGTCGTACCAGGCGTGGCCGAGGGCGTCGTATTGGGTCGAGCCTTGCAGCTGCATGAAGATCACGTCGTCGGAATACGCCGCACCACCGGTCATGTGCGGTTGTTTGCCGAAGTGGTAATGGCTGTGGTCGAGGGTATTGAAGCGCATCGACGGGTTGCGCGCCGGCCACATCGGGTCGCCGTCGGGGTGGCCGATCTGCACTTGCAGGGTAAAGGTCTTGCCCTGGCGCACCGAGGCCACGCCCCGCAGTACTTCGGCTTCAGTCAGGTAATTGAGGGCGCCGACTTCGTCGTCCGGGCCCCATTTACCCCAGTTCTTTGGCAGGCCTTCAAGCAATTCGCGGGTGTTCGGCTCGTTCTTATTATGAAGATCACACATAGCAATTCCGGTCCCTGTGAAAGTGAGTTACACGCAGCGCCCGCCATCGACTTCAAGGCAAGTGCCGGTGATGAACGCCGCTTCGTCCGACGCCAGGTACAGGCAGGCGTTGGCCACATCTTGCGGGGTGGAAAAGCGCCCCAGGGGAATGGTCGCCATGAATTTCTGGCGGTTTTCCGGGGTGTCCGGCACGCCCATGAATTCGCTGAGCAACGCCGTGGCACCCACTACCGGGTTCACGCAGTTGACGCGGATATTGTCCGGCCCCAGCTCCGCCGCCATGGTCTTGCTCATGACCACCACTGCGCCCTTGCTGCCGTTATACCAGACCAGACCAGTCCCGGACGCGGGCGGATCGCCGCCGTCGAGGCAATATTGACGAACACGCCGCCGCCCTGGCCGCGAAAATGCGGCACAAAATGCTTGGCGCTCAAGAAGATGCTTTTGACGTTGACCGCAAACACCCGGTCGAATTCGGCTTCGTCGACTTCCAGCATCGGCCGGTTGCGGTGGGTGGTACCGGCGTTGTTGATGACGATATCCAGGCCGCCGAACTGCTCCAAAGTGCCACGCAGCAGGGCGCCCATGCTTTCATCGTTGGCCACGTTGACCTCGATGAAATGCGCATGGCCGCCGCTTTCGGCGATTTCATTGACCACCCGCTGACCGCCCACGGCGTTCATGTCCGCAACGATGACCTTGGCGCCCTGGCGGGCAAATGTCTTGGCGATGCCCTCGCCAAACCCCGAGCCGGCGCCGGTGACGATCGCGACTTTATTGGCTAAACGCATGGTGTGTTCTCCGTTCTTGTTGTTGTGAGGAATCAACCGTGTTTGATCGCAATGGTCTTCAAGGTGGTAAAGCCCAGCAGCGCCTCGAAGCCTTTTTCCCGTCCATACCCGCTGGCCTTCACGCCGCCGAATGGCAATTCAACTCCGCCACCGGCGCCGTAGTTATTGATGAACACCTGGCCACAACGCAGGGTGCGCGCCAGGCGCATTTGCCGTGCGCCATCGCGGGTCCACACGCCGGCCACCAGGCCGAACTCGGTGCCGTTGGCCAGGCGAATCGCTTCGGCTTCATCGTCGAAGGGCATCACGGCCAGCACCGGGCCGAACACTTCCTGTTGCGCCAGGCGACTGTCAGGCGGCACATCGCGAAACAGCACCGCCTCCTGGAAATACCCGCCGCTGCCGGCCTCGGCCACCACCGTTCCGCGCGCGGCGACGGTGATCCCTTCCTGTTCGGCTTGACGAATAAACTCGCGCACCAGGCGCAGCTGCTTCTGATTGATCAGCGGGCCCATGTCCAGGTCCAGCGCCGAAGGCCCGGCGCGCAGTTCGCTGAAACGTTGGCTGAGGCGTGCGAGCAGGGTTTCGTAAATGCTGCGTTCCACCAGCAAACGGCTGCCGGCGGAGCAGGTTTGCCCGCAGTTCTGAATGATGGCGTTGACCAGCACCGGCAACGCTTCATCCAGGTCGGCATCGGCGAACACCAGTTGCGGCGACTTGCCGCCCAACTCCAGGGTGACCGGGCAGTGGCGTTCGGCAGCGGCTTTCGACACGGCAGTACCGGTGGCGGTGGAGCCGGTGAACGAAATGTGATCGATGCCCGGGTGTGCACACAACGCCGCGCCGGCTTCGTAGCCGTAACCGGTGACTACGTTGATCGCGCCGGCTGGAAAACCAACCTCGGCAGCGATTTCCGCCAGGCGCAGCAACGACAGGCTGGCATCTTCCGCCGGCTTGACCACGCACGCATTGCCCGCCGCCAACGAGGCGCCGACGCTGCGCCCGAAAATCTGCATCGGGTAATTCCACGGGATGATATGCCCGGTCACCCCGTGGGGTTCGCGCACCGTCAACACCGTGTAGCCCGCCTGGTACGGTAGGGTTTCGCCGTGCAGTTTGTCGGCGGCACCCGCGTAGTATTCGAAATAGCGGGCAAGGGCGGTGGCATCGGCGCGGGCGACTTTCAGCGCCTTGCCGGTGTCCCGCGCCTCGATCTGCGCCAGCTCTTCATGATGTTCCAGCACCGCCACGCCGAGCTTGGCCAGCAAACGGCTGCGCTCCACGGCAGACAACCTGCCCCACGGGCCGTCGAAGGTTTCGCCGAGTGCCAGGCGCGCCGCGCTGATCGCCGCCTCGATATCGGCGGCCGTGCCACGGGCGATGCTCGAATAGGTATCGCCGGTGCTGGGGTCGATCACCGGAATGTCTTCCAGCGAGGTCGACGCCAGCCATTGGTTGGCGATGTAATGTGCGTTGGTCATGTTCAGCTCCTGTTCCCTGCGACGCATTCGGCGATGGCGCGACCCACTTCGACAGTGCTGGCGCTGCCGCCCATTTCCCGGGTGCGCGGGCCTTCGGCAAGCACCGTTTCGATGGCGGACACGATGGCTGCCGCCGCTTCCTGATAAAACGGATCACCGTCGCCCAGGTGCTCGATCATCAGCGCGGCCGACCAGATCTGCCCGATGGGATTGGCGACACCGAGCCCGGCAATATCCGGCGCGGAACCGTGCACCGGCTCGAACAGCGACGGGTAGCGCCGCTCGGGATTGAGGTTGGCCGACGGCGCGATGCCGATGGTGCCGGTGCACGCCGGGCCGAGGTCGGAAAGGATGTCGCCGAACAGGTTGGAGGCCACCACCACATCGAACCAGTCGGGATGCTGCACGAAGTGCGCGCACAGAATGTCGATGTGGAACTTGGCGGTCTTCACGTCCGGGTAGCGCCGGGCAATTTCGTTAACCCGCTCGTCCCAGAACGGCATGGTGATCGAGATACCATTGGATTTGGTCGCCGCCACCAGGTTTTTCCGCGGCCGCTGTTGCGCCAGTTTGAAGGCGTAGTCCACCACGCGGTCCACGCCTTCGCGGGAGAAGATCGACTCCTGCACTGCGATTTCCCGCGCCGTGCCTTCCCACATGCGGCCGCCAACGCTGGAGTATTCGCCCTCGGTATTTTCCCGCACCACGATAAAGTCGATGTCCCCCGGCACGCGGCCGGCCAGCGGGCAGGGCACGCCGGGCATCAGGCGCACCGGGCGGATATTCACGTATTGATCGAACTGGCGGCGGATCTTCAGCAGCGACTCCCACACCGCAGTGTGGTCGGCAATGATGTCGGGCGCACCCACCGCGCCGAAGAAGATCGCGTCATGGCTGCCGATCTGTTCGGCCCAGTCGTCGGGCATCATCGTGCCGTGGGCCAGGTAGTGTTCGCTGCACCAGGCAAAGTGGTCGAAGTGAAAGTGAATACCGAAGCGCCGGCTGACAGCGTCCAGTACCCGCAGGCCTTCGGGCACCACTTCGCGGCCGATGCCGTCGCCGGGAATCACGGCGATGCGGTGGGTGGGGCGGGTGTGGGATTGGGACACGCCGTGTCTCCTGTCTTGTTTTTATAGGAAGGTCTGGCGGGGGCATTCTTGGCACAGCTGTGACAACAGGGGAATTGCTAATTGTGGAATCGGCCTTCGCAAAATTCGAAGGCCAAAGGTTTACGCAGGGTTGGCGCTCAGGTAGTCGAACAGTGCCAGGCTCGTCAGTGACGGCTGTTCCTTGCGCATGCACAGGTACATCTGCCGGTCGGCCCAGCTGTCGTCGATTTCGATAAAGCGCAAGGCCATCTCCTTGCGGAAGATCTGCACCGCGCCCTGTGGCAACACGCCCACACCCTGGCCGGCGGCGATCAAGCGGCACACTGCTTCGAAACTGCGCACCTGCACCCGCAGCCGCAACGGCATGCCGATCGCCGCGGCGGCCTCGGTAATCAACGGGGTGATGGCGGCGTTGTCTTCCAGGCCGACGAAGTCGTAGCCGAGCAAATCCTCGAAGCGCGCATGGCGCATTTTCAGTGGGTGGTCATTGGGCACGAGCAGGCACAGGCGGTCCTGGCAGTAGGGCTCGAACCGCAGCTCTTCGCTGGGGCGGGTGGTGACGATACCGACATCCGCCACGCCCTCGCGCACGGCCTGGAGGATCTCCCGGCTGCGCTCCTCGCGAATATCCAGGCGGATGCCCGGGTGCAAGGTGTTCCACTGGGTCAGTTGGCGCGGCAGTTCCTGGCTCATTGCCGAACTGTTGGCGTACAGGCAAACCCGGCCGGTGGCGCCCTTGGCGTAATCGGCGAGATCGGCGTGCATGCCGTCCACGGCCCGCAGGATCGATTGTGCATGCTGGGCCAATACTTCCCCGGCTGCCGTCGGTGAAACGCCGGTGGAGGTGCGGGTCAGCAGGGCGACCTTGAAGTGCTGCTCCAGCAGCGACAGGCGTCGGCTGGCGGCAGAGAGGGAGAGATGGGATTGCTCGGCCGCCCGGGACAGGTTGCCCAGCTTGACCGCCTTGAGGAACAGCTCGATGGAAGTGAGGTCGGGGGACATGCCGGGGTCCTTGTGCGCAGTGGTTGGGAAACTACGCAGTTGGCGTTCGGCTGTCCAATGTCCGGCAAACAACCCGGGTGCAGGCAGATCTGCTTTCTGTAGGAGCTGGCTTGCCTGCGATAGCATCACCGGGATGCATCTGATACACCCCGGTGCTTCCATCGCAAGCAAGCCAGCTCCCCGATTTACTGGGTTAGAAGTCGATACTGGCCGACAGCTTGGCCACGCGCGGGTCACCTTGGGTCAGGTAGCCGCCGAGTGCCGATTCCCAGTACTTGGTATTGGCGACGTTCTCCACAGTGGCGCCGAGGGTGACGTCACGCTGTTCCACCTTGAAGGTGTAGCGGGCGCCCACGTCGAAGCGGTTCCAGGCGGGCAGGCTGAGGTTGTTGGCCGCGTCGGCATATTGGCCGCCGGTGCGCAGCATCCGGCCGTTGACTGTCACGCCTTGCAGGCCTGGTACATCCCAGTCCACGCCGGCATTCAGTTGGAAGGTCGGTACGCCGATGGCGCGGTTGCCGTCGTTGGCGCCGTTCTGGGTGCCGTGGACTTCGGTGTGGATGATGGTTGCGCCGCCCAGCAGGCGCAGGCCGGCGATCGGTTCACCGAACACGTTGAGCTCAACGCCTTTGTTGACTTGCTCGCCCTGGCGAACATAGGTGGCGCTCAAGCCGTCGGCGCTGAGTTGTGAGTAACCGTCGGTTGGTTGCTCGATGCGATACACACCCAGGGTTGCGCCATAGGTACCCATGTCGAGCTTGACCCCGGCTTCGGTCTGTTTCGAGCGCGCCGGGGCATAGGCCTGGCCGGCGTTAGTAATGGGTGCGGTGCCGGCGTTCTGAGGTGCGGTCGGGCCCTGGGCCAAGCCTTCGATATGGTTGGCATAGAACGACACGTGGTCCCACGGCTTGAACACCAGGCCGTACACCGGTGTGGTGATCGACTTGTCGTAATCGGCGTTACGTGGGCCCGACCCGTAGGCATACCCTTGGACCACCAGTTCCTGGCGGCGCAACCCGGCGGTCACCAGCAAGCGATCATCCATAAAGCCCAGGGTGTCCGAGACCGCTGCACTGCGGGCGAAGGTCTTGGCGGTGATGCCCGGATCGTTCAGGTCGCCGCCGACGAAACTGCCCTTGACCGGTTCGGCAACGTCCACCGGGTTATAGATATTGCTGGCGTGGCCGTTGAGGTCGAAGTCATAGGCGTTGCGCGTCTGGGCCCAGATTCCGGTCAACCCGAAGTTCAGTTTGTGGCTGACAGCGCCGGTCTGGAACTTGCCATTCAAGCCCGCCATCAGGCTGGTGTTGTCTTCCTGGTGGGCGATGCGCGAGCCGCTGACGGTGGCATTGCCCAGGGTGTCATTCAACGTGACCGAGGAGTAACGGCCAATCTCGTTGGTGTGCTTGGCGCCGCCCGCGATGTAGGCGGTCCAGTTGTCATTCAGATCGTACTCGGCGCGCAACATGCCGAAAGTGTCTTCCAGGCTGCTGGTGCCCCAGCTCGGCGCGTAGTTGGTGTCGGCCGAAGGCGCGTTGGGGATATGGGTCAGGTTCTGGCCGAGCAACACGGTGTTGCGCCCGCCATTGATCTGCTGTTTCGAGTAGACAAAGTCTCCCGACAAACGCAGCGCATCACCGCGATAGTCCAGACCAACCGCAAACAGCTTCGAACGCTGGCTTTCGTCATCGATCCCGGTGTCGCCTTCACGCTGGGAAATATTCACCCGTGCGCCAAAACGATTGTCCTCGCCAAAACGTTGCCCGATATCCAGGTGCTCGCCGACCCGGCCATCGCTGCTGATGTCGGTGCTGAAACGCCGCAACGGCACATCATCGGCGCGCTTGGGTTGCAGGTTCACACCGCCGCCAATCCCGGAGCCGCCGGGCGTCACGCCGTTGATAAAGGCGTTGGGGCCCTTGAACACTTCAACCCGCTCCAGGGCGTCGGTGGACATGATCTGGCGCGGCAGGATGCCGTACAGACCGTTGAACGAAATGTCATCGCCGTTCAGCGGCAGGCCACGGATCACAAAGGCCTGGGCCTGGTTCGCGTACCCCGACGCCTGGCGCACGGACGAATCGTTGAGCAGCACATCGCCGACGTTCTCGGCCTGCTGGTCACGGATCAATTTTTCGGTGTAGGAAGACATGCTGAAGGGCACGTCCATGATGTCCTGGTTGCCCAGTACCCCCAGTTGCCCGCCGCGGGCGACCTGGCCGCCGGCGTACACCGGGGGCAGGGCGTTGGGCGTGGCCGCGTCGGCGCTGATGGTGGTAGCACCCAGTTCCAGAGCCTTGCCGTCCTGACTGTTGTTCGCATCCTGCGGGGTTTCTGGAGTGGCGGCGTGAGCGGCGAGGCTCAGGGAGCAGCAAAGGGCGAGCAGGGTAGGGCGAAACGGCACAGCCAAACGGGTGGAAGTGGGCATGGTCGATCCTGACGGCGAACCGTCAATGTGAGGAAAAGGGCAACAACGTTGCGCGTCCTCGCTGCGCGGATACGACTCCGGTGCGAATGATAGTAATTGTCATTAATGTTCTGCAACAAGTTTGTGAGATTACTCTCTCCGTATACGTAGGCCATTTCGGTTAAATCGCCGCGCCGTGGCACAGGCCGAGTAGAATCACGCCCTGAAAGTGATTCTTGAGGTGTGGCAAGGTGGATTTACAGCAGGGGTTTGTCCTGACCCGGCATTGGCGCGACACCCCGGCGGGCACGGAGGTCAGCTTTTGGCTGGCTACCGATCAAGGCCCCAGGTTCGTGCGCTTGCCGGTGCAGACCTCCGTGATGTTCATCCCGCAAGCCCATCGCAAGCCCGCCGAGCTGCAGCTCAAGGGCGAGCGCGGTATCGAGTTGCGTGACCTGGCGCTCTGCGACTTCCACCATCGCCCGGTGCTGGGCCTCTACACCAAACAGCATCGCCAATTGATGGACCTGGAAAAGCGCCTGCGTCGAGCCGGCATCGACGTCTACGAAGGCGATGTGCGCCCGCCCGATCGCTACATGATGGAGCGCTTCATCACCGCGCCGGTGTTGTTCGGCGGCAAAGCGGGCGAGGGCGGCATGCTGGTGGAGGCGCAGATGAAACCCGCGCCGGATTACCGCCCGCCCCTCAAGCTGGTGTCGCTGGACATCGAGACCACCGCCCAGGGCGACCTGTATTCCATCGCTCTGGAAGGTTGCGGCGAGCGCCAGGTGTACATGCTCGGCCCGCCCAACAACACCGATGCGGTGGACTTCAAGCTCGACTACTGCGACACCCGCGCCGAACTCCTCGAACGCCTGAATGTGTGGCTCGCCACCCATGACCCCGACGCGATCATCGGCTGGAACCTGGTGCAGTTCGACCTGCGCGTGCTGCACGAACATGCGCAACGCCTGAACGTGCCGCTGCTGCTTGGCCGTGGCGGTGATGCCATGGGCTGGCGCGAGCACGGCAGCCGCAATCACTACTTCGCGGCAGCGGCCGGGCGGTTGATCATCGATGGCATCGAAGCCTTGCGCTCGGCCACCTGGAGTTTCGAATCCTTCAGCCTGGAAAACGTCGCCCAGACCTTGCTCGGTGAAGGTAAATCGATCTCCACGCCGTACCAGCGCATGGACGAAATCAACCGCATGTTCGCCGAGGACAAGCCCGCGCTGGCACGCTACAACCTCAAGGACTGCGAGCTGGTCACGCGGATTTTCGAGAAGACTGAGCTGCTGAAATTCCTCCTCGAACGAGCCAGCGTCACCGGCTTGCCGGCAGACCGCAACGGCGGTTCGGTGGCAGCGTTCACGCACCTGTACATGCCGCTGATGCACCGCCAGGGTTTCGTCGCGCCGAACCTGGGAGACAAACCACCCCAGGCCAGCCCCGGCGGGTTTGTCATGGATTCGCGCCCGGGCCTCTACGAGTCGGTGCTGGTGCTTGACTACAAAAGCCTCTACCCGTCGATCATCCGCAGCTTTCTGATCGACCCGGTGGGCCTGATCGAAGGCCTGCGTCACCCCGAAGACAGCGAGTCGGTGGAAGGCTTTCGCGGTGCGCGGTTTTCCCGCACCCGGCATTGCCTGCCGTCGATTGTCGCGCGGGTTTCCGAGGGCCGCGAAGTGGCCAAGCGCGAACACAACGCGCCGCTGTCACAGGCGCTGAAGATCATCATGAACGCCTTCTACGGCGTACTCGGATCCAGTGGTTGCCGCTTCTTCGACACGCGACTTGCATCGTCCATCACCCTGCGCGGCCACCAGATCATGCGCCAGACCCGCGAGCTGGTCGAAGCCCGGGGTTATGAGGTGATCTACGGCGATACCGACTCGACTTTTGTCTGGCTCGGCAGCCCCCATTCCCAGGAAGACGCGACGCGCATCGGCCTGGACCTGGTGCAGCACGTCAACACCTGGTGGCGCGAGCGCCTGCAGAATGAGTTCGGCCTGCAAAGCGCCCTGGAACTGCAATACGAAACCCACTTCAGCCGCTTCCTGATGCCGACCATTCGTGGTGCGGAAGAGGGCAGCAAAAAGCGCTACGCCGGGCTGGTCACCCGTGCCGACGGCAGCGAAGAAATGGTCTACAAGGGCCTGGAAACCGTACGCAGCGACTGGTCGCCCCTGGCCCGGCAATTCCAGCAGGAACTCTACCAGCGCATCTTCCACCGCCAGCCCCACCAGGATTATGTGCGCGACTACGTACGTCGCACCTTGAGCGGCGAGCTCGACGACCTGCTGATCTACCGCAAGCGCCTGCGCCGGCAACTGGGTGACTACGAGCGCAACGTACCGCCCCACGTGCGCGCCGCGCGGCTGGCCGACGAATACAACGACCGCCAGGGCCGCCCGCGCCAGTACCAGAACGGTGGCTGGATCAGCTACGTGATCAGCGTCAACGGCCCCGAACCGCTGGAAGTGCGCCAGGCACCGATCGACTACGACCACTACGTCACCCGGCAACTGCAACCGGTGGCGGACGCGATCCTGCCGTTTGTAAACGATGACTTCGGCACCCTGGTGGGCGGCCAGATGGGCTTGTTCTGAAACGGCTTGCCTTGAGGTGGCGAGAGCCTGCAATCTTGGCCACTGACGACCACCAGACAGCGCAGCCCTCCCATGACTGAAATCACCCTGACCGGCACCACGGTCGAACTCCGGCCCCTGCAACGCGAACACGCCACCGCCCTGGTACAGGCTGCTGCCGACGGGCAGTTGTGGAACCTCAAGGTGACCAACGTGCCGGGGCCCGACACCGTCGAAAAGTACGTGGACATTGCCCTGGCCGGGCGTGAGGCAGGCACCGTGATGCCGTTTGTCATCGTGCGCCGCGACACCGGTGAAGTGGTGGGCAGCACCCGGTTCTGGAAGGTCGACCGGGTCAATCGCAAGCTGGAGATCGGCCACACGTTTATCAGCCAGTCGGTGCAGAAATCCGGGGTCAACACCGAGGCCAAGCTGTTGCTGCTGACCCACGCGTTTGAAGTGATGGAGTGCGTGCGGGTGCAGTTCACCACCGATGAACTCAACGAAAAATCCCGGGCCGCGATCCTGCGCCTCGGCGCGGTACAGGAAGGGATCGTGCGCCACGAGCGCATCATGCCCGATGGCCGCAAGCGCAACTCGGTGCGCTTCAGCATCATTGATCCGGAATGGCCACAGGTGAAGGCGGGGTTGCAAGCCAGGCTGGCTCGCTAGGGCTTATGGCTCAGCTCTTCCACCAACTCATCCATCCGGTCGGCAATTTTCGGCGTGGTCGACAGCACAAAGCCTTTTTGCGTGCCCACATAGGTCTCGACGATGTACAGCGTGTCGCCCACATCCAGCCCCAGTTCCTGCAAGGCTTCGTCTGGCAGGCGGATGGCGCCGTCGCCGTCCCAGTCTTCGATCGTGACGCGTTTGCTGTGCATGATGGCTTCCCGTTGAACGAATGAACGGCCTAGCCTAACACCTCAATCCACTGTCAGGAGGCTTGGCACTGTGTACACCCTTTACGGAACCCAAGGCACCGGCTCGTGCATCATCGAAATTGCCCTGCAGCGTTGCGGTGTCGAGTGGTGCCAGGTCGACGCCTGCTCCTGGGAAGACCGCGTGGGCAACGAGGCGTTGGCGCGGATCAACCCGCTCAAGCAAATCCCTACCCTGCAACTGCCCAATGGCAGCGTGTTGACGGAAAGCGCGGCGATCCTGATTCACCTGGGCCTGCAGTTTCCCGCCTCAGGGCTGCTGCCCGAGGAGCCCGCCCAAGTCATTCGCGGCCTGGTGTACATCGCCGCCAACTGTTACTCGGCGATTGGCATCATCGACTATCCGGAACGCTGGACCGACAGCCCCGATGCGCAGCAGCATGAACAGCTGATCAGCGGCACCCGTCGCCGCCTGCATGGGGCCTGGGAAGTGTTTGCCGATCAATTTGCCGAGCAACTGTCCACCCCGGCGCAGGTTCCGAATGCACTGGCGATCATGGCTGCGGCGGTGTCGCGTTGGGCAGGCGGGCGGGACGCGCTGCACCAGTCGCGGCCTGAGTTTGCCCGGGTGCTGGCGCAGGTGGATGCCCACCCAAACGTAGCGCCGGTATTTGCCCGGCATTGGCCGTCGTGAGCATCCGCAATCAAAAGAAACAATGAGGCGTAAGGTGGCTAAACGCCTTGCGTCGCGGGCGTCCTGACCTACGCTTTCTGAAGTTGTTGTAGGAATCATCCTTGAATTTGACTGTCGCAGACATGAAACTCAAGAACCCTGCATGGAATTCAAAGGAGGTGTGCATGCTCATCCGGTCGCTGACCCTGGCTACCCTGATGGCTTTTACGGGGCCGCTGTTGGCCGCGGATGATCTCAATCCGCTCAAGCAGGACCTGGGCAAGTCCCGTCCGTTGGTGGTGGTGGAGCTCGACTCCGGCAACCCGACGTTGGCCACCCTCAAGAAACAGCTGGACGAGCCTGCCAACAAGCAGTCCTTTGAAGAGCGCAACATGGTGTTGTACACCGTGTCCTTTGGCAGCATCGGCGCTGAAGGCGAGAAGTTCGCCAAGGACGCGAAGGACAACAAGAAGCTCGCGCCGCCGGAAACCAACGCGCTGATCCGCGCACTCAAGCTGGGCGCCGGCAGTGGTACCAAGGTGATCCTGGTGGGCAAGGACGGCGAGAAAAAACTCGAGAAGACCGTGCCACCCGACACCCTCAGCCTGGCGGATTTCTTCAGCGCGATTGATCAGATGCCCCAGGCTGAAAAGGACCTTGCCGCCCCGGCCGAACCTGAGCCCGCTGCCCCTGCAGCAGGCAAGCCTGGAGCCAAGGCGGGCAAAAACACCAAGCATCCAGCGCCACAACCGGCACTGGATGATTGAGCGTTTTTCTGTGGGAGCTGGCTTGCCTGCGATAGCATCACCTCGGTAATTCAGGCACACCGCGGTGATGCCATCGCAGCCTCGCTAAAGCTCGACAGCTCCCACATCACGCCTCAAACTCCAGGCTTTTCACCGGCCACCGCCGGTGCCTTGCGTATCGGGAAGGGGAAGTAGAAAAACCGCAGGAACGCTACCCGCTTGATCACTTCGCCGATCATCAACGGCACCACCACCGCCACCACCAGCCCGATGCTCGCCGACAGCAGCGGATGCAGCCCGAACCGTTCCATCAAGTCCACCGTCTTGTGTTGAATTTCCCCGTGGAAGATCAACAGAATCAACGTCGACTGCCCGATGTACGTCATCGCCCGCGTCAGCAGCCCCGAGACCATCATCACCCCGGCCAGGGCCCAGCATACATATACGCCGATCACCGCCAGCAAACTGGTCCACAGCCAGTGGTCGTAACGCCGCTGTGCCAGGTCCATGGTGTCCCAGCTGTAGATGAACACCACCGCAAACAACGCCATGGCGCCCAGTAGCGTCAGCAACGAACTCTGGTGGCGACGCAGCACGTCCCGCAGCAAGTAACCAAAGATAAAATAGGTACTGCTGATCAACGTCACATCAATGCTGAACGGCAGCCCCGGCATCGTCCAGGTCTGCCCGCCGACGGTTACCGGTACCTGCCAGAACCACGGCAGGGTCCAGATCCCGAGCATCAATTGCAGGGTGATCACCACGCAGCTCATGGCCAGCGACAAGCCCAGGCGCTGCATCAGCCGCAACATCACCCAGCCGAACAGAATCGCCACCCAGAAGTGCGGCAGGAACCACAGCGCCTGCCATGGAATGGTGTCCACCGAGGCATACAGCACGCCGCCGATGTCCGGCAGCAGTGCCTGGCCGCGCAGCAGGTCGCGGATCAGGATGTACACCAGCATGGTGAAGAAGAACGGCTTGAGCAGTGCATCGGCCTTGCGCACCGCCATCTCGACAAAGGGTTGTTCAGGCTTGAAGAACACCCCGGAGAGAAAGAAGAACAACGGCAGGATAAATACCGCCAGCAGCGGGTACAGCAAGTCCAGGGAACTGGCGACAAACCAGCTGTGCCCGAACACGATGATCAGGATGCCAATGCCCTTGGCAATATCCATTTGAATCCAGCGTTTTTTCACCTGACTGCTCCCACTCTATAAATCTGCCTTGCGCCACGGCTTGAGCCACAGGCCCATGCCCAGCAACACCACGGCCCCCGCCAGGGTGCTCAACCCCAGCTGAAGCCAGATACCTTGAACCCGAAACAACACCAACGCCGCCAAGCTCATCACCAGCCCACTCAGCAACCAGTGCCCCTTCCAGGGCAGGGCGCCGAGCAAGGCCTGGCGTTGCATCAGCAGCAACGCCGTGCACAGCACGCCGGCGAGGGCGGCCAGCGGGATACCCGCCAGGCCAAACACAAACGGCAGCACACCCAGCAGCAACACGTTCACCAGGCTGCCCAGCAACTCGCAACGCAGCGGCTGGCGGGTGTCGCCGGCGGCATAGGCATAACGCGCCAGCAGGGCGTTCCAGGCGCCGAACACCAGCGGCACGGCAAACCAGGCCAGCAGCAGCGGCAACGGCGAATCCACCGACTGCTTCGGCAGCAGCAACGCCACCAGGCTCGGCGCCGCCGCCACCAGGCCGACGCCTGCGGGCAGGGTCAGCAGGCTGGCGGTTTCCAGGCCGCGCTTGAGCAGGGCCAGGCGCTCGTCGCCCTGGCGCCGGCTCATCATGCCCAGCAGCACCTGGTTGAGGCTCATCAGGGCAATCAACGGCAAGTTCATCAGCTTGCGGGCCAGGTTGACCCAGGTCACCGCACCTTCACCCAGCAAGGACGCCACCAGCCGTTCAATCAGCGCCAAACCCTGGCTGGCACCGTTGCTTAAAAGCAGCGGGCCTATGCGTGCGCCCAGCTCGCGCAATTCCAATGTCGAAGCCCGCAGCCGCCACGGCCGCCAGCCCAGGCGCAGCATCGACGGCAACAGCGCCAGGGGCATCAGCAGGCTGCCGGTGAGGCAGGCCAACGCCAGCGAGTGCGGTTGCGTGGCGGTGCCGGCGAGGGCGAGGTAGGTCACCGGCGGCAGGTTGAACAGCAACGAGCCGAGCCCCGCGACCACAAAGCGCTCGCTGGCCTGCAGCGGAATACTGAACAGCGCATGCAGCATCAGCCCCGGCACACTCCAGGCGAGAATCTGCAAGTTGCTGCTGGCGAGGCTGGTGGCCGTCGCCGCCAGCCCCGGGCCGAGCAGCTGCACCAGCCATGGCGCCAGCAACGTCAGCAGCAGGCTGGTCACCAGGGCGATTAGCAACAGCGCCGGGAACAACACCGCCAGCCAGTCCAGGCGCTCGCCGTCCTTGCGTTGCAGGTACAGCGGCAGGGCGGCGGCACTCAGCACACCGCCGGCCAGGGACATGCGCAACGCTTCGGGCAAGAACAGCGCGATCAGGAACGCATCGCTGCGCTCGCCCGCACCCCACGCCGCCACCAGCAACCACTCACGGGCAAACCCGAGGCACAGCCCCAGCAAGGTTGCCAGGGTCAACCAGAACGCCGATCCGAGCATGCCTAGGGCCCGACGCTATCGAGCACAGGCTTGCGATGCGCCACGGTCTTGACCTTTGGCAGACGCGCCGGAAACAGCCGCCGCGCCTCCAGCACGTTGATCCCCACCATCAGCCAGAACAGCGCAATCATCACCAGGGCGAAGCTGAAGTAGTGGTCAAAAAAGCCGCTGACCAGCGCCGACAGAATCCCCGCCGTGCTGCCCAGCCAGATCGCATTGTCCTTGGTCAGGCGGATCGGGCCGATTTCCGGACGGGACTCGCGCCACCAGCGCCAGGTCACCGCGATAAACAGCAGCATGCTGATCACCCCGGTCTTGTAGACGAAATTCAGCCACAGGTTGGAAATCCCCAGCAGGTGCGTACCCGGCACCGGAGGGTCAACCTTGAAGCCAATGCCCAGCGGGTAACTGGCCACGGCCTGGGGGAACATGCGGTATTCGTCAAAGCGCACTTCCGTACTCGCGTTCTGCGCCGAAAAGATCGTCGCCAGGCGTTCCTGCAGCGGTGGATACGACACTACCAGCGCCGCCGCCAACGCCACGCCGATCATCAGCAAACGCCCGGTGTACGGCACCCGCCGCGACGCCATCCAGATCAGCACCAGCGCCAGGCTGACCATCGCCCCCCGGCTACTGGCCAACAGCAGGGCCGCCGCACCCAGGCAGGCAACGCCCAGGCCGAGACCGCGTTTCCAGCCGGTGTTGGTGATGCCGTAGCAGAACGCCAATGGCAGCAGCAGCGCCATGATCCCGCCGGTGGCATTCGGGTGCATCCATGGCGAACCCATCCGCGAGGCCATGGCACCCAGGCCCAGGGACAGGGTGTCGAGGCTGCCGTAGTTCATCAGGGTCAGGATCGGCAACATGCCCGAGGCCGAGCGCGAGCGGATAAATACACCGATGGACATCACCAGCATCGCCAGTGTGCCCAGCAACAAGGCGATCACCAGGGCTTCGCGGTTCTTCTGTTCAACCAGCAGCTTGGCGGCGAGGAACAGCACCGACAGGTTCAGCAGCCAACGCAACCAGTTCGCCACGCCGCTGGCCTCGGCGGTGATGCTGACCTGGCCGACGATAAATGGCACCACTGTGAAGATCATCAGCCACATCAACATGCGGTCGGTAGGGCGCCGCGACAGCGGTGGGGCGGCCGGCAGGCGCGAGAGGAAACCGTGCCAGATCACCGCCGCCCAGGTCAGGGCGATCAGCGCCTCACTGACCGTACTGCGAATCCCCAGGTTGAGGGTGGAGTAGGGCATGAACGTCGCCACCAGGGCGAACAGCAGCAGTCCCCAGAACGGGAACCGCAGAATCGTCACGGCAGCGGCCAGGCCGATCACTGCCAGCACGGCCTTGACCGGGGAAAGAAACAGGATCAACCCACCAAACAGCAGGCCGAAGACGATGGCGACGAGGCTACCCAGTGAGATTCTCAATTCAATTCCTCGATCAGTTCGGCCAGGCGCCGACGGTAGGCCTGGTGGTTGAAGCGTTCGGCCCAGCTGCGTAACTGTTCAGGTGGTTGTTCGACGGGTTGGTCGGCCAGGTGCAGCATCAATTGCACCAGCGCCGCGCCGTCCGTGGGTGAAAACCGCGGTGCCAGCGGCGGGGTGATTTCGTCCAGCGAGGTACCGCTGGCCACCGCCACCGGAGTGCCGACGCTCAGGGCTTCGATCACCGGCAAGCCAAAGCCTTCCGCGTAGGAAGGCTGCCACAGGCGCAAGGCCTTGCGGTAGAGCCCGTGCAATTCAGCGTCGGATACGCCGCTCAAGGCGCGTATCCCCGGGTAGTTGCGTTGTGCTTCGGGCAAATGCTCCAGGCTGCCCACCAGCACCAGTTCCGGCACGCTCGGCGACTGGCTGCGCGCTTGCTGCCAGGCGTCCACCAGGAACGGCACGTTCTTGCGCAATTCCCGGGTACCCACCAGCAGCCAGTAGCGCTCGGGCAGTTGCCGGGCCGAGAGGTCCGCCGGCAGTCCGACAAAACCCACCACCTGGTTGGGCAACACGCGAATCTTGCCTGCCGCCTTGGGAAACAGCCGCGCGGTTTCGTCGGCACTGTACTGCGAAGGCGTCCACACCCGGTCTGCCGTGTGCACCGCATAGGTGATCGACAGCCGATCACTGGCCTTGTAGATCAGCGCCTTCAGGCGGTTGGCGTGATAGTTGTCCAGGGTGATCTGAAACAGGTCATGCAGCAGCACCACGGTGCGCAGGCCCTGGGGTTTGGGCGGCAGCGGCAGGCCCATATTGAAGGTGCTTATGTACACATCGATGTGCTCATTGCGCAGCGCCTTGGGCAGGTAGCCCGCCTCGAAACGCAGGCGCTGGTGCGGCTGGTGCATGGCGGTCTTGGCGCAGCCCCAGTCCGGGCAATGCACGTTCAGGCGCAGCTCATCCCCCAGCGGCGCGACGCTGAAGCGTTCGAGCTCGATACCGGGCAGGGTGCGCAGGGCATCTTCCAGGGCGTACACCTGGCGACTGATGCCTGATTGCGGCGAGGTGCCGACGGTGCGGTAATCGAGGCCTATGCGCATGCCGGCTCCTTTTGGCTCTGGGGCGACAGTTGCGCGTACACCTGCTCCAGCTGGCTGGCGGCGACGCTCCAGTCATGGGCACGGCGCACATAGGCGCGACCGGCTTCGCCCATGGGAGCAGCGACTTCAGGCTGTTGCAGCAGGCGCACCACGGCGTCGGCCAGGCTTTCAGCGGTCTGGCCGCCGAGGTAATCCAGGCCTTCCACCAGGTCCAGGCCGGACACGCCCTGGTCGGTACTCGCCAGCGGCAGGCCGGCGGCCAGGGCTTCAAGCACCTTGAGCTTGGAGCCGCCGCCATGGCGCAACGGCGCCAGAAACACCGAGCAACTCGATTGCAGGGCCAGCAGGTTGGGGACAAAACCCTGCCATTCGATGCGTCCGTCCTTCCAGCGTTCGCGCCAGCTTTCCGGCATGCCGAAACCGCAGACGCTCATGCGTGCGTCGGGGCAGCGGGCCCACACTTTCGGCAGGATCTCATCCAGTGCCCACTCGATGGCATCGACGTTGGGCGCGTATTCGTAGTTGCCCAGAAACAGCACGCGGCGGGTCGTCGGGTCGGGTCGGGCAGCAGCGAAGTGCGCGCAATCCACCCCGTTGACCACCACCGGTACCGGCTTGCCGGCAATCTGCGCCAGGGTCTGGGCGTCGGCGTCGGTCACGGCGACCACTTGCGCGGCCTGGCGCATCACCCGGTGTTCCCAGCGGCCGTAGCGCCATTGATCGTAGCGTATGAACGGCAACGCCCAGCCGGGCAGGCGGTCGTAAGTCGCGGCGCCGAGGGACGATTCGACATTGTGTTCGGTCAGCACAAACGGCTGGGAGCGACGGGCCAATGCATCTTCGTAAGGCTGGAAGGTGTAGGTATGTTCGATCTGCACCACGTCCCAATGCTCGGTCAGCAAGCGCTCGAAGGTGTCCTGCAGTTCACCCGACAGGCCATTCACACTGGCCAGCAACGGGTACGGCGCAAACAGCCCGGCCAGCAGGGTCTTCAGGCTGCGCAGCGGGCGGCGGGGGAGGATGATCACCTGTTCCAGAAAGGCTTCCAGCACCTGGCGATCCGTCAGCGATACCGCATGTTTGTCATGCAGCAGCAAGGTGATCCGGTGCCCGCGCGCAGCCAAGCTGCGCAGCAAATGAAACTGGCGCGTCTTGCCGCCGCTGGTAGCGGGCCAAGGCGAGTAGGGCAGGATCCAGAGGATGCGCATGGGTGGCTTCAATCCCATAACAGAATTTGCAGGTTCGGCTTGACCGGTACGTCCAGTCCATTGGTGCCACTCAAGGGTGTTTCGGTGCCGCGCAACGGGTCATACAAGGTGGCGGTGGTCATGCCCGGCAAGTGCGCGCTGCCGCCACGGGCCGACCAGAAAAACCACACCTTGCGCCCGTCGGCACGGGACCAGCCGATGCTGAACAGGCCATCGGGCAACTGATCGGCGGTGGGTGGGTCGCCGGGGGTCAATTTGGGCCCGCTCACCTGCAGGAAATTCTGCAGCGCGGTGTACGACGGCTTGGGGTTGGCGTCGATGTCGAGCAAGCCATAACTCTGGTCGCGCACGCTGGCGCGCTGGTCCAGGTCGCTCAGGGTGAACAGGAAGATCTTGTCGAAATCCAGCGCGCTCATCAGCGCGACGCGGCGCACGATGTAGTCGGCCTGGCCCTGGGTGGTGATGAAGTCCTGCACCTCTTTCGGGCCTTTGTAGGTCGACCAGCCCCACTCGGTGCTCCACAGGGTATTCACCCCGGCCGCCCGCAGTTTCTGGTTGAGGGCGCTGGTTTTTTCGACAAAGTCGAGGTTCGACGGCGTGTTGCCTTCGGGCAATTGGGTGTAGGGGTGATAGGACATGACGGTATTCAGGCTCGGCACGCCCAGTTGCAGCAGCCCGTCGAGCATGTTCTGGCCGTTGGGCATTTCGCTGAAGAATGCCATGCCGGCGGCCACCACCGGTTTGTTCGGGTTCACCACCCGCAACGCGGCGGCGGTGACTTGCAACAGGTTCGCATAGCCGGCCGGGTCGGCGGCGGGGCGCCAGAACCCCAGCAGGTTCGGTTCGTTCCACACCTGCCACGCATCTACGCTGGGGTAACGCTGTTCCAGCAATGCCATGCGGTTGGCGAAGATATTCGGGTCCTTGGGCGGGAACTGGTCCTGGTACGGCGAGGAGGCGGGCGCGGTGGTGGCGAACTTCGCCGAGCCCACCAGGTAGAACACCGACTTGATCTGGTTCTGCTGCAGCTTGTTCACCAGTTCGTCGAGGGTCGCGACGTTGTACTGGTTCTCGGCGGTTTCCAGCTGGTCCCAGTGCAGGTCCAGGCGCACCCACTCCAGGCCCAGGGCCTTGAGGCGGTCGATCTGCTTCTGATAACGCTCGGGGCTGAACCACAGGAACTGCGCGTTCACCCCCAGGAAGTCCTTCCACACGACCTCTTTGCTGCCCTTGAGCACATGGCTCTCGGCATCGGCCGGGCGGCCCCAGAGAAAGGCGGTCAAACCCAGCGCAGCGACGACTGCGAGGGTAGCGAGGTAAGTCCGTTTACGCGCCATGGTTGCCTCCTGCAACGGTTTGCTCAAACAGGCTCGCGAACTTCTGCGCGGTCACTGGCCACAACCGTTCACGGCCTATGGCGGCGGCGCGTGCGGCCCAGTCCGTGGCCATGTGCGGGTTGCGTGCGAGCCGCAGCAGTTGTTCGCTCAAGGCGGCTACATCGCCTTGTGGATAGATGGCGCCATTGCCGCTGGCGACTTCCTCGGCAAACGCCCTGGCATCGGAGGTGATCGCGCCGCGCCCGCAGGCGGCAGCCCAGGACAATGCGCCGCTGGTGCCGCGCTGGCGGCCCAGCAGGCCGAGCTTTTTCGATTCGCGATACGGCAGCACCATCACATGGTGCGCCTGGATCGTCTGCGGGATCTCGCTGGCCGGCAAATTCAGCCGCCAGTCGATGGAGCCTGCCAGGCCGAGTTCGGCAATCTGGCTGTTCAACTGCTCCAGGTAATTGCCGCCTGTGCCAAACGCCATTTCGGCGGCAGTGCCACCGGCCAGGGTCAGGCGCACACGGTCACGCAATTCGGGGGCTTTTTCGAAGGCGGCGGCCAGGGCCTGCAACAGGTCTTCGATGCCTTTGCCACGGTAGATAAAACCGAAATACAACAGGTGCAGCGTGTCCAGCGGCGGCAAGGCCACCGGCGGGATATCCAGGTTGGCGTGGTTGATCACCGCCACCTTGCCGGCGGGCAATTGCATGCGCGCCGTCAGGCAGTCGGCGCCCAGGCGGGTGAGGGTCACCAGCCGGGTCAGGCCCTGGGCGACGTGACGTTCTTCGCGCAGGGTCAAGGGATCGGCCAGCACCACTGCCGCCTGGGGCAATGGGCTGGGCAAGGATTCCAGCAGGTTCAGCGGAAAGGGCAATTGCTCGCGCCGCCAGACCATGCGTTCCGGGTCATGCACCGTGGCGGTCAACGGCAGGGCGGGGTAGGCCTTGCGCAATTCGCGCAGGGCCAGGAACTCCCCCAGCCGCCCACCGCCCAGCTCGGCGTGGACCAGGTCAACACCCTGCCAGTCGAAACCGGCAATGGCTTGCTTGATCGCCGCCGTGCTGCCGACCACGCCCGTCAAGGGCGTAGCCACCTCGAGGCCCAGTTGCTCCAGTGCCGTCTTGAAGTGGTTCGCGTAGTCGGCGATCCCGTTCTTTTCCGGCGGCAGGGGAGCGAGCAGGGCGATGCGCATCAGAACGAACCCCGGTATTTGGCAATGGTTTTCAGCACCTTGACCGGTACCTCGAACTTGCGGCGGTTGATGATAATGCCATCGACCTTGCCGAACGCCGTGGTGAGGATCGACAGTGCGTGTTCCACCACCGGTACCGTGCTTTTTTGCGCTTCCACTACCAGCGCAATCAGGTCGGCACGGCGCAGGTTGATGAACGCATCACGATTGTCCAGTAGCGCCGAAGCATCCAGCAGTACCACCTGGCCCGGAATCGCCGGCTCAACCCCGCCGATCCGCACCCGCACGCCGTTCTCTTCCAGCAACTGGCGCAACTGCTCGACGATAAAGCTCACGCCTTCACCGTGCCGTGCCGAGGTCAGCCCCAGGGTCAGGCCCTGTTCGGCAATACGCTCCAGCGGCAGCAACCCATACAGGCGATAGATGCTCGCGTTGAAGGCGTTGGTGCTTTGCGCGGTGCTGGTGTCCAACTCCGGCAACGTGGTCCACAGCGGCAGGCCGAATTTGCCTTCCACCAGGCCGCCGTCGTGGATCCGTTGATCCAGCAGGTAGCACAGGTAGATCACCAGCAGGCCGACCACGATGGAGAACGGGATCGCCAGCAGCAGCATCAGCAGGGTTTTCGGGAAGACGCGCCCAGGGTTCAGGGTAGCTTCTTCGATCACCGCGATGTTACTGATCTGGCTCTTGTCCAGTTCGCGGTCGATCCGCGATTTTTCCAGGCTGTCGACATACAGCGCGTAGTTTTTCTCGGTGCCGTTCAACTCACGGGCCAGGCGCGCCAGTTCCGGCTCGATGGCCAGGGCGTCCTTGCGCTGGGCTTCCAGTTCAGTCAGTTGCTTCTGCTGTTGCACCAACTGTGTACGCAGCGACTGGTTGCGGCTGGTCTCATCCAGCAGTACCCGTTGCAGGTGGATTTCCAGGGTGTTCGGCGCGCGGTTCTCGGAGCTTTGCACCGTGTCGCTTTCACCGGCGACCTGGGCCTGCATGGCACGGATCGAAGCGTCCAGGGCTTTGACCGGCGGCGCGTTATCCGTATAGGTACGCATCATGTCGGCTTTTTCCAGGAGCTTCTGGTTCAGCAGGCGACGCAAGTCTTGTTGCTGCGGGTTCAACGCGATCTGGCGAACCGTGGTCACCTCTTTGGGCTGGCCCTTGAGTTGGTCACGGGTGCTCTGCAACGCCACGTCGGAGGAAGCGATCAGCCGAGTGGAGTTGAACACCTCGCCACGCAGCACGTTGATCCGCTCGGACAAGTCTTCCAGGCGATCGGTGATGCTCGAGGCGCCGATGTCGTTCAAGTGCGCGAGGATCTGCTCCTTGTAGCTCTTGATCTGCGCAGCGCTGGAAGACACCTGGCCTTCATAGAACGCATACAGGCTCTTGCGGCCCAACGCCTGGGTGCGCTCGTCGATGTAGGTCTCGACCCAATCCTTGACCACCGCCTGGGCGATTTGCGGGTCATCCCAGCGGAAGCTGATGTCCATCACCGTAGAGCCGATGGCGTGGGTCACTTCGAAGTTTTTCTCCAGGCTTTTCGCCAGGCGTTCCACCGGGGTGGTTTCTTCGACGATGCCAACGGTTTCCAGCACCACTCGCACACCGTCAAATACGGCACTGATGCCTTTCTTGACGTACCACTTGGTGCGCTTCCACACGCCTTCCGGCGGCTGCATCTTGTCCATCACGTCGAGGTAATGCTCGGCCACTGCACGCACGATAGGGCGGCCGGTCAGCAGGCGCTCTTCGTCGACAATCGGGTCGCGCTGGGTGCTCGGCATGACGATTGGCTGACGGTTGTCGACCTCGATCGGCATCGTCGAGTCACGCCCTGGTTTTACCAGCAATCGCGCGGTGGATTCATACTTGGCCGGCAGCAGGAACGCCCCCAGCAAAATGATCACCAGCGCGGCAATCGCCGCCAGTTTGAACTCGTGCTTGAAGATGAAGAACAGACGCAGAAGATCACGAAAAGAACGGATCTCGATCATGGGATGTCGCTCCTTTAGTGGTTCGTGGTGTAGCTGTAGCCCACACCAATGGATTTGGTGAAGGGAATCAGCTGGTTCAGGTAAGTGTCCACGCCTTGGATCCGTTCGCCGACGTTGGACTTGGGTACAAACACCACGTCACCGCGTTGCAGCGCCACGGGCTTGCGGCCCAGTGCGCCGTTCTTCAGGTACTGGCTGAAATCGAGGAAGTAGGCGTGGTAGACGCCTTGGCCATCTTCACGCAGCAGGGCGACCATGCTCGCGTTGCCCACCGAGCTCACGCCGCCGGCACCGAGAATCGCCTGCTCCATGGTCGGGGCCGTGGCGATGGAGACAGCCGACGGGTTTAATACCGCGCCGCCGACGATCACCGTGTTGCCCGGCGCCTGGTTGATGTTCACCGTCACCCGAGGCTCGCGATACACCGGTGCGAGTTTCTGGCTCAGCTCGGCGGCGACTTCCGCCGGCGTGCGCCGCGCCACCTGGATCGGCCCCAGGAAGGGATAGTTGATCTTGCCGTCGTTCTGCACGGTGTACAGCGTCAGCTCGTAAATCGTGCTGACGTTGAACGCCGACAGGGTTGGCATTTCCCCGGCATCGCGGACAATCCGCAACTGGTCGCCGATGCGGATCCGCTCCACCGCCGGCGGCAGTTGGGCCATGCGATCGAGGGCCTGCTTGCCCTCGTCCACCGTCTTGCCATCGGGCGCGACGATCCGCGCGGGCGTATTGCAGGCGGCCAATGCCATCATGGCCAGGACGAGCAAGGTTCGTTTCATCAAAGGGGTCTTCCTGTAGGTCATGATGCTCACCTCCAATAACCGGGGAACATGCTGATGCGCCGCTTGAGGGCGAGGGGGAGCTGGCGCTCCAGATGGCCCAGCCGGTAGCCGAGCAATTTGAACGCGCTGCGCACCAGTACTTCGGGTACGCGGTGCAATGCACCGGCTTCGCGTAACGCTCGAAGCTCGGCCAGTACATAGCGTTTACCTTCACCGCCGGCATCGCCAAAAGCCTGGCGGATCCACGGCTCGCGGCCGTAGAAAACGCCAATGTCGAAGTAGCGGTGAAACTCATCCATGAGACGGTAATCGTGGGAGTGATAGACCAGGGCGGTGGCGGCGTAGCGCACCTTGTAGCCTTCCAGCAGCATGCGGGCGGCGACGTAGGCGTCCTCGCTGCCGATCACATCCGCGGGGAAGCCACCGACGGCTTGCAGGGCGTTGCGCCGGTACACCGAAAACGAATCCGAGCTGAAGCAGGTCTTGATCCCCAGCTCCGGCGCATCCGCCAGGCTTTTGCTGCGGCTTTGCGGCGGGTAATTGAAGTGGCGTGACTGGGCGCCCAGCACGCCGGCATCCGGGTGCGGCAACTGGCGGCCGTAAGCGACGCCGTTGAGCGGGTCCAGTTCCAGTTCGCCCACCAGGTTGGCGAACGTCTCGGGTTCGGCGGGGATCGCGTCCTGGGTCATCACGATCAGCGCGTCGCCGTCGACTTGCTCGCTGGCCCAGCGGCGGGTGCCGCCATGGTTGAAGTCCTTGGCATCGATCACTTCGACCCGTACGCCGAACTCGCGAAAACGCGCCACGGTGTCATCGCTGGAAGCGCTGTCGACCACCAGGGTTTCGTCCGGTTGCAGGGTTTGCATGCGCAGCGCCGGCAGCAGCCGGTCGAGGTGGCTGGAAGCGTTGCGGGTCGGGATGATCAGGGCGGTACGCATCACTTCTTCACTTCGGCCGGAGCCCGGCCGTAGATGTCGTCAAAACGCACAATGTCGTCTTCGCCCAGGTACTCGCCGCTCTGCACCTCGATCATCACCAGGTCGATGATGCCGGGGTTGGTCAGGCGGTGCTTGTGCCCGGCCGGAATGTAGGTGGACTCGTTGGCGTTGATCAGGAATTCACGGTCGCCGTTGGTAATCATCGCCGCGCCGCTGACTACTACCCAGTGCTCGCTGCGGTGATGGTGCATTTGCAGGGACAAGGAGGCCTGGGGCTTGACCACGATGCGCTTGATCTTGAAGCGGCTGCTTTCTTCCAGCACGGTGTAGGTGCCCCACGGCCGGGTGACGGTGCGGTGCAGGCTGAATGCCGGATGGTCCTGGCGCTTGAGCTCGGCGACGATGTAGCGCACGTCCTGGCTGCGCTTGGCGTCGGCAATCAGGATCGCATCCGGGGTGTCGACGACGATCAGGTCGCGCACGCCCACTGCGCCCAGCACGCGCTTGGGCGAGTCGATGTAGCAGTTGTGCACGTCATGCAGGATCGCCTGGCCATTGACCTGGTTGCCGTTGGCGTCGCTGGGGGTGAGTTGGCGCACCGCGTCCCAGGAACCGATATCACTCCAGCCGATGTCGCAGGGCACCACCGCCACTTGCGCGGATTTTTCCATCAGCGCCACGTCGATCGAGATGTCGGGCGCCGCGCCGAAACCTTCAGCGTTCAGCTCGCGCTGACGGCAACTGTTGTTGTTCAGGCTGTGGCCGTGCTCGAGGGCGGCCTTGGCGGCGTCCAGCACGGCGGGGGCGTGCAGCGCCAGTTCCTCCAGCAATGTACCGGCCTTGAAGCAGAACATCCCGGCATTCCACAGGTGCTTGCCGCCGTCCAGGTAGCCCTGGGCGGTGGCCAGGTCGGGCTTCTCGACGAAGCGCTTGACCCGGAACCCCTGGCCCAGCGCCTCGCCTTGTTCGATATAGCCGAAGCCGGTTTCCGGGTGGTCGGGCTGGATGCCGAACGTCACCAGGTAGCCGGCTTCCGCCAGTTCGCGGGCCTGGGTGACGGCATCGGCGAAGGCGCTTTCATCAAGAATCAGATGGTCGGCAGGCAGGATCAGCAACTGCGCCTCGCTGCCGAAGTTTTCCTGTACATGCAGGGCGGCCACGGCGATGGCGGCGGCGGTGTTGCGCCCGAACGGCTCCAGCAACAGGTCAAGGGCCAGATGGGCCTTGTTGACCACGCGGTAGTCATCGAGGGTGCGAAACAGCAGGTCGCGGTTGGTCACCGTCAGCACGCTTTCCACACCCGGCAGGTGACTGGCCCGCAGGAACGTCTTCTGCAGCAGGCTCTGGTCATCACGCATGCGCATGAAAGGCTTGGGCATGTTTTGCCGCGACACCGGCCACAGCCGGGTGCCCGAACCACCGGAAATGATGCAGGGAATCAAGCCGTTGAGGGTGTTCATCAATAGACTTCCTTGGTCGAAAGGACGGCCGGGACCGTCATGAAAACGATGTACAAGTCGAACCACACCGACCACTTCGAGATGTACTCCAGGTCGTACTCAACGCGTTTCTGGATTTTGAACAGGGTGTCGGTTTCACCACGATAGCCGTTGATTTGCGCCCAGCCAGTGATGCCCGGTTTTACCCGGTGGCGCGAGCTGTACTCGCTCACGGCAACTTCGTAGGGCACGCCGGCGGCTTTGGTCGCGGTGGCATGGGGCCGCGGGCCGACCATCGACATGTTGCCCAGCAGCACGTTGAACAGCTGCGGCAGCTCATCGATGCTGGTCTTGCGAATGACCCGGCCCACGCGGGTGATGCGCGGGTCGCCGCGGGTGGTCTGGCGGTCGGCGTTGAAGTCGCTCATCTCGGCGTACATCGAGCGGAACTTGAACACCCGGATCACGTTGTCGTTGTAGCCAAACCGGTTCTGGCGAAACAGCACCGGGCCCTTGGAGTCGAGCTTGATGGCAATCGCCGTGATCAGCATGATCGGCGAGAGTGCCACCAGGCCCAGGGTTGCCAGGATCAGGTCTTCACAGCGCTTGATAAACGGCGACCAGCCCCGCAGCGGCACGTGGGAGGTGTTGAACATCAGGATGCCGCCCACATCGGTGATACGGCTGTGGCCATAGCGCAGGGCCGCCATGTCAGGCACCAGCATGACGTTGACCGACATCTGCCGCAGGCGCTTTACCAGCCCGTTGATCCGCTGTTCGGCGGCCCAGGGCAGGGTAATCATCACCTGGTTGACCTGCTCGGAGCGGATCAGTTTTTCCAGGTCGCGCGTGTTGCCCAGCAGCGGCAGGTTGCTCAGTTCCTTGGGGATGCGCTCGGTGCGGTCGTCGATAAAACCGATCAGTCCGGAACGGATATCGCCGTTGCGCTGCAAGTGGTCGGCCACGTGCACGGCGGTGTCGGTGAAGCCGAGGATCACCGTGCGTTGCAGGTATTTGCCGCTGGCCATCAGGTTGCGGAACAGGCGCAGCATCACGATCCGCTCCAGCCCGAACAACGCAAGGCTGGTGATAAACCAGAACGCCAGGTTGCGCGGGCTCAACTGCGGGAACATCAGCAGAATCTGGTACATGAACAGCAGGATGCAAAAGGCCGCGGACCAGGCCACCAGCATGGTGCGAAACCGCAGGCGGTTGCTGAACAGCTCCTCGGAGTAAACCCCCATGGCCTGGAACAGAATGATCGTCAGGATCGCGAAAAACAGCAGCAAGCCGAGAAAGTGCGCGCGCAGTTCGGGGGCCATCGGGTCTGGATAAAACAGCAGGATCAGTGCTGGAAAAACGGCGGTGAGGCCGTGCATCAATTTTACGAAAACAACAAAGAACTCAATGAAACCGGCCCGGGTCAAAAACAGGCTGTCGACTGACGACTTCTCGCGCATAAAAACATCCCTCATTGCACACCAGGGCTTCCTTGTTCGGCTGCTCATCCATAAAGGCAGGGCTTGCTTTATAAGTGGCGCCAGACGAACGGTTACTTCGCTGGGTAATACGCAATTACCTATCTATCTGCAGGGAATTTGCGGGGTAATGGCTAAATGATGGTTCCCTTTTCGTCGCTCGTCAAGGTTTTGACTTTTTTATAAGACCTTCGGTCTAGACACGTCAGGTACTCTCCCGCGTGACAGTTTGTTGACTGTCTTGGTCGGATTTCCGGGTTTTCCCGGAACAAAATGCTGGCGTTTTGGAGTGTAGGAACAAATTTAGGAAATTTCCTGCGGCTGAGGAAAACCTTTTTTTGACGGAGGTCGGATGCGGGGTTTTTCGGGGACAAGCGACGAGTGGTGAGGACGTGAGTCCGTCACCACATTGAGGCGGTACTAACCTTAAAAATTGCCTTTCAAACTGACAGTGAAGTTGCGCGGTTCGCCGTAGAAATTACCCCAGTCGGCCGTTCCCACCGTCTGATAGTAATTTTTGTCGAAGAGATTGTTACCGTTCAGCGCCACCGTCCATGTGTCATCAACCCGGTACGCCAACCGCGCATTCCATACCGCATAACCGGCTTGTTCCAGTTTGATGCCTTGAATTCGGTAGTTGCTGCTCTGGGCGTTGACGCCGGTGCCGACGCTCCATTTCGACAGTGTGCCGTCCAACTGATAATCGCCCCACAAGCGCAGCATGTGTCGCGGCACGTAGCTGTTTGCGACCGCGCCAATGGCGGCGCTGTTGATGTTGTTGAGATTCTTGGTCTGGGTGTAGGTGTAGCCGCCCGCCACTTGCAAGCGTTCCAGCAACTCGCCACTCAACTCGGCTTCGACACCTTGTGCGCGAACCTTGCCAGTGTCGGTGTAGCAATAGCCGTCTGCCGAGGTACCGCATTGGGTGGTGTAGTCGGTTTCGGCGGCGTTTTTCTCGATAGCGCGGAACAATGCCAGCGAGCTGTTGAGGCGCCCCTCAAACCATTCGCCCTTGATGCCCAGCTCGTAGTTTTCGCCGATTTTGGGCTTGAGGGCAGCCCCGGTCACCGTGGCGTTGGAGCTTTGTGGCTGGAAAATATCGGCGTAGCTGGCGTACACCGAAAGGTTGTCGTCGAGGTCATAGATCACCGCGGCGAACGGCGTGACTTCACCGGTTTCCTTGGTGCGTGCATCCTGCAGGGCCCATTCGCCCCAGGCGAGGTTATTCGACTGGCGGCGGTTTTCGAACCAACTGACGCGACTGCCGAGCACCACCATCAATGGCTCGGCCAGCCTCAGGCGCAAAGTGGCGTAGGTACCGTACTGGGTGGCGGTTTCCTTGACGGTGCCGCCCCGGTACATGTTGGGCCAGAAGGTATCGTTGGCGGGCTGCGGGAAGTGGTGGTTGGGCAGGAAGATACTTTGCCGGTCGGGCAGGCTGCGGATCGCGTAGACATCGTCCTGGGTGCCACGGCTGCCATTGGCGCCGATGATGAGTTCATGCTGCAAACCGAACGCTTCGAACTTACCGTCCAGGTAGGCATCCAGTCCGAAATCCCGGTGGTCGTAGTCAAACAGCGCGGCGTACATCTCGGCGGTTGGCGCCGGATCACCGTACTTCACGGTGCCTTGGCTGGCGGCGTATTTGATGTCTTGCAGGTTGCGGCTGTTCACCGCCGTGACCTTGAGTTGCCAGTCGTCGTTGAAGTGGTGGGTGAGGTCGGCAAACAGCGTAGTGCGTTGGCTCTGCCAGTCGTTCCAGGCCTGGCCCAGACAGGTGGAACGGCTCAGGCCGATGCTCTTGCCGTCGCTGTAGCGCGGCACACCGCCCCAGCAGGGCGTTGCATCGATATCTTCGTAGCTGGCACCGATGCCCAGGGTGGTGTCGGGCGAGAGGTCAACATCCAGTGCGAGGTAGACAGCTTGGTCCTGGCGCTTGGAGACGTCCATGTACGAGCCACGGTTCTGTTGGCTGACCACGGCGCGGCCGCGTACGGTGCCGCTGTCATTGAGCGGGCCGCCGGTATCGACGTCGGCGCGGTAGTTGTCCCAGGTGCCGGCAGACAGCGACAGGCTGGTGGTGGGTTTGTCTTGTGGCCGCTTGCGCACGAAGTTCACCGCACCACTGGCGGTGCCGGCGCCCTTGAGCATGCCGGCCGCGCCCTTGAGCACTTCCACCCGGTCATAGATCGCCATGTTGGCGGTGAAGCTGTCGGCCTGTACGTAGTCTTTGCCGATGTCCAACGGCACACCGTCGAACTGGTATTGGCCGAGCATCTTGAAACCACGGGAATAGAAATACTTGCCACCCATAGGTGAGTCGTAGGTGGTGATGCCCGGGGTGTGTTCCAGTAATTGATCGATGGTGGTGATGTTCTGGTCGTCGATCAGCTTGCGGGTCATAACGCTGACCGATTGCGGTGTTTCCCGCAGGCTGTGGGCGCCCTTGCCGATGGTCACGGCGCCAGTGGTGTAGGAACCGCTGCCGTCAGTGGTGACGCCGAGGTGTTCGCCGGTCACGGTGGTGGCACCCAGGTTCAGCGCGCCGGTGTCCGCGACTTGCGGCAACAGCAGCCAGGTGTTGTTGCTCTGGCGTTGGGCTTGCAAGCCCTGGCCCTGGATCAATTGGCTCAAGGCCTGTTGGCTGTCCAGCGCGCCGTTGAGGCCGGGGCTGGTCTTGCCGGCGACGCTGGTGGCGTCATAGGACAGGCTGATACTCGCCTGGCGCGCAAACTGGTCGAGCACGGTGGCCAATGGGCCGGGTGCAATGTTCCAGTCACGGGCCTGGGTGTCGCTGACAGGCGTTTGCGCCATGACCGCCAGGGGCAGGGCGCTGCCGTTCAGGCAGGCACCGAGCAGGGCGGCGTGCACCGCATGCTTGAGGGGAGAACGCTTGGAGGGGAACGCTTGCATGACCGCGGAATGCTCCTGAAGGAAGTGGACAGAATCGGCCTGTTGATCGGCCTTTCCTTACAGGTCGAGCGAAGATGAGAATTCACCTCATTTATTTTCGGAAGGTCATGCACGAGCGGCGACGGTCACCCAATAACGGCTGCGATAGGTGATGTTCACCGACAGTGCCTGTGCCACCAGGGTCAGGACCTGATCGGTATCGTCCAACTGGTAAGTCCCGGACACACGCAGGCCGGCGACCGCTTCGCTGCAGCGCACCAGCCCAGTGCGGTAACGGCTCAGCTCTGCGAGGAAATCGTCCAGACGCATGTTGTGAGCGCTGATCACACCGTCGCTCCAGGCCCAGGGATCCAGGCCCGTGGTGGCGGGTGGACGCAAGCCGTTTCGATCAAACAGCACCTGCTCGCCGGGCTGTATCACCCCACGTGCGCTGGCCTGATGGCTGTCGGCGAATACCGCGACGCTGCCTTTTTGCACGGCGAGCAAGGTGCCGTGGGGCTCCTCGCGCACCATGAACCGGGTGCCCAAGGCGCGCAGATAACCGTCGCGGGTTTGCACCCAGAAGGGCCGTGGCGCGCTACCGTCGGCGCCCATGTCGATCAGGATTTCACCCTGGCGCAACTGCACCAGACGCCTTTCGGTGTTGAAGACTGTGTCGATGGCGCTGGCACTGTTGAGCTGGATACGGCTGCCATCGTCGAGGGCGACCCAACGCCGCTCTCCGGTGGCGGTGCGGTAATCAGCCAGCAGGCCGGGCAATGGCGTGTAGTCGCGGCCGAACCATGTCAGCCCTGCGGCACCGGCGAACAGCCCGAGCAACTTCAACCCTTCACGGCGGCTGATGCGTTGGCGGGCACCTTGCAAGGCATGGCGGCCGACCTGTGCCGGCAACTGCGCAAACTCGTCACTCATCGACGAGACCCGTTGCCAGGCCTGCTGGTGATCGCCACTGGTTTCAAGCCAGCGTTCGAAGGCAGCGGTGGTGGCGTCATCGGCAATATTGAACCGCAGCTTGATCATCCACTGGATCGCCTGGTCCACCAATGGCGGATTAGCCTTCGGCATAACGCAACCGATAACAGGCATGCAGTGCCTTGGCCAGGTCGCGCTCCACGGTGGCCTTGGACACCCCCAGGCGCAGGGCGATCTGTTGGCAGGTCAGGCCGTCCAGTTGCGCCAGCAAAAACGCTTCGCGCACCCGTGGCTTGAGTTGGTCCAGCAGGCGGTCGATGCGCTCCAGGCTGTCGAGGATCAGCAGGCGGGTTTCTTCCGACGGCACCTCGACTTGCGGGAAATGCGCGAGACTCTCCAGATAGGCACGCTCCAGTTCGCGGCGGCGATACTGGTCGATCATCAGGCTGCGGGCGATGCTGCTCAGGTAGGCCCGGGGTTGCAGCAAGGCTTGCTGCTTGCGCGCATTGAGCAGGCGCACGAAGGTTTCCTGCGCCAGGTCGGCGGCGTGCTCACGGCAGCCCGTACGCCGGCTCAACCAGCCGCGCAGCCAGGAATGATGGGCATGGTAGAGCTGGCCGATGGTGGCATGATCCAGTGGGTGGTCGCTCGACATGGGCATCCTGGCGCGGGCGTCTTAATTGATAACGGTTCGCATTCTATGCGTTGGCCAGAGGATTGGGCAATCGTTGCCGTGTGGATTTGGCCGGATGCACAAACCCACACAGGCTTGACGGGGTTGCGGCTAAGCCTTGCGCAGGTGCAAACACTCAATCGAGCGGTCGACGGTGGTCTTGGCAATTTCCAGCAAATGCCACACCGCCAGCAACTTTGCCCGCTCGGGGCTTTGCAGCAGTTCGCCGCAGTCGAGAGCGGTGGCCGAGGCGCTGCTGAGCAGGCTGGCGGTGTAGAGAAGGGAGTCTTCGAAGCTCAGGTCTTCGTTGACGGTATGGAAGCCCTGGGAAGGCAGGTAGTGTTCGAGGGCGCGATTGAAGGCAGCGCGGTTTTTGAGCAGGTCGATGGGTGGGTCGGGGACGGGTTTATTCATGGTGTAACTCCTTTTCGGTTAAGGAGCCGACCCCTTCGCGACTAAACGTAGGGTGGCGGCTGTACGCAGGTTAGTCGACCGGCCGAAAAGGAAAAACCGGCGCACCCGAAGGTGCCCTGCGCACAGCCACCATAAAACCTCATGATGGGACATGCGCCTTTTCGGATCCGGGCGACTAAACCCGATCACTGATGAGCAGTGACGGGGCGAAGACTAGCCACCGGTTCCGGCAGGCACAAGGCCGAAAGATTGTCTCGGAAATGTCCCGCAAATCAAAGGGATTTACCCTGCTGGCCCTTTATTCATATCCGAATTGCCTCGCGAATTTTCCCCAAGGCTATTCTCAACGTCGCCAAATCAATCGACCCCAGCGCCACCCGCAACGCATGCGGCACATGGGCCGTACAGGCAAACGGCTCGGCACTGGTGACCCGCACACCCTGGCCCTCAAGCGCAGCCACCACTGCATCCGCCCGCAGACCTTCCGGCAACACCAGCCACAGGTAATACGACGCCGGATGCGCAATCACCTCACACCCTCGCAAGACCTCCCGGGCCAGCGCCTGGCGTTGGCGCGCATCCTGGCGCTTGTGCTCTTCCAGTGCATCCACTGCACCGGATTCTATCCAGCGGCACGCCAGGTTTACCGTGAGCGTCGGCGTGCTCCAGGTCGAGACACGGATCGCTTGCTCCAGCGCCGGCACCAACGCCTTGGGCGCGACGATAAACCCCACCCGCAACCCCGACGCCACACTCTTCGAAAGGCCAGACACATACACCGTGCGCAGCGGCGCATAAGTAAACAACGGCTTCGGTGCGGGCTCGGCGAGAAAGGCGTAGGCGCCGTCTTCGATCAGTAGAAAATCGTAGCGTTCAGCCAACGCTGCAAGGCGCTCGCGGTCGGCTTCACCCATCACCGTGCCCAGCGGATTGTGCAACGTGGGCATGCAATAAAAAGCCCGCACCGGGCGCCGTTTGCACAAAGCCTCCAGCGCATCCAGATCCGTATGCCCAGCCGGTTGCGGCAGCGGCTCCAGGTCGATTCGCTGGGACTGGGCCAGGGTTTTCAACCCGGGATACGTCAGCGCATCCACCGCCAATACATCCCCCGGTTGCAGCAGCGCCATCAGGCTGACGGCGAGGCCTTGTTGCGCACCGTTGACGATCAGCACTTGCTCGCCACTCACGCGAATCTGCCGATTGCGCAGGTGCCGCGCGGCGGTCTGTCGTTCATGGGCGCGGCCACCCTGCGGGGCGGAATGCAGCAGCGCATCGAGGTCGCCCGAGGCGGCAATGGCACGCAAACCGTCGCGCAGCATCTCGGCCTGGCCCGGCAACGAGGGGTAGTTGAGGCTCAGGTCCACGGTGCCCGGTTGGAGCGGTTGTTGCACCAGGCCCATGCCCCGCAGCAACGTGGTGTCGCGCACAAACGTCCCGCGTCCCGGTTCACCCACCACCAGGCCGCTGGCCTCCAGTTCGCTGTACACCCGCAAGGCAGTGGCGAGGGCGATGCGATGGCTGTTCATCAGGCTACGCAGGGTCGGCAACTGGGCGCCCGGCGGCAACTGTCCGGCGCGAATCCGCGTGGCCAGTTCATCGACGATCAGTTTGTAGCGGACCTGAGCCATGGTGCGTTCCTGTGCAAAGTGTATCTAGATCAATTTTTTGTTTGTATCAGGTGGGCTGATTAATCTACAGGCTTTCCCGGCGGATGGCTTGAGCATGATCGACCTCGCAACCCTGGCTGTGTTCTCTGGCGCAGTCCTGCTGCTGTTGTTATCCCCGGGTCCGAACATGGCCTTCGTCATCAGCCACGGTGTGACCTATGGCTGGCGTGGCGGGGTGGCATCCGGGTTGGGCATCAGCGTGGCGGACCTGCTGCTCACGGCACTGACCGCAACCGGCGTGACCGCTCTGGTCGCCAGCTGGCCGCCGGCCTTCGACCTGATTCGCTACGCCGGGGTGTTGTACCTGCTGTGGCTGGTGTTCAAGACCCTGCAGAAAACGCCCGCCCTGGACACGGCCCACGTCAGCCGCGTGCCGCTGGGCCGGGTGTTTGTGCGGGCAATGCTCAACAGTTTGCTCAACCCCAAGGCGCTGCTGTTTTTCATGGTGTTCCTGCCGCAATTCGTCAGCCCCGAGGCGGGCCCCATCGCGCTGCAACTGGTGCAACTGGGGATCATCCTGACGCTGATCAGCGGTGTGTTTCATGCCGTGCTGGGGATTTTTGGCGGGGCGGTGAGCCGGTTTTTTGCCGGCAAACCGGGGAGCGCAGGCTTACAGAAATGGGGCCTGGCAACCGTGCTGATGGTGCTGGCCGTGCGCTTGGCATTGATGTCTCGCCCGACGTGAAACATCACTCATAAAAGGACGTTACCCATGTACATCGCAGCCTTTATCTACAAGCCCGGCGAACGGGATGACGAGTTCCAGCGCCTCACGAATCTGATCGACGCACTGGCAGCAAGGTTGCCGGGATACGTGGGGGCCGAGTCGTGGCGTTCGGCGGATGGCGGGTTGATCAACGCCAGTTATTACTGGCGTGACGAGGCCTCCATTCGCGCCTTTGCCAGCCACCCGACCCACCTGGAAGCCAAGCGTCTATACCGCCGCTGGTACGGCGGTTATCACGTGGTGATTTCCAAAGTGGAACGGGCGTATGGGGACGGCACGATCGGGCATCTGGTGCCCGCCGACCGCCACGGACGGGCGAACGCTTAACCCAACCTGGCCGCCGCCCGTGCCACGATTTCACCCCGGGTCTTGCGCGACTCGGCGGTGCGCTTGCGGGCTTCTTCCAGTACATGCGACGGTGCGGTTTCCGGCCGGCCAGCATTGAACGGCGGCGCCGGGGCGTACTCAATCTGCAACTGCACCAGTTGCGCTGCCGCCTCGCTGTACAGCTCGGCGGCCAGGGTCAGGGCAAAGTCGATCCCGGCGGTAATCCCGCCACCGGTCAACAGGTTGCCGTCACGCACCACGCGCTCCTGCACCGGGATCGCACCGAGCGGTGCGAGCAGGTCGTGGTAGGCCCAGTGAGTGGTCGCGCGACGCCCGCGCAGCAAGCCCGCGGCACCCAGCACCAGGGAGCCGGTGCACACCGATGTCACATAGCGCGCGGTCTGGGCCTGTGTCTTGAGAAACGCCAGGGTCTGCTCATCCTCCATCAATGCCCCGACGCCAGAACCGCCGGGCACGCAAATCACATCCAGCGTCGGGCACTCGTCATAAGTGGTGCTGGGGGTAAACACCAAGCCGGTGCTGGAGGTGACCGGCGCGAGGTCCTTCCACACCAGATGCAGCTTCACATCCGGCAGCGATCCCAACACGTCGTAGGGCCCGGTGAGGTCCAGTTGCTGGATGCCGGGGAACAACAAAAAGCCGATCTGCAAGGTCATTGGGACTGCTCCTGATAAAGGGATGGACGGCTTCACTCTAGTCACCTAGGCTTTGGCGCATACGCCATTGAGCCCACGAATTACGCCAACATGCCCAGAATCATCAACGTACTCGCCTTTCCCAATGTGCAGGTGCTCGACGTCACCGGGCCCTTGCAAGTATTTGCCTCGGCCAATGACCTGGCGCGCCAGCAGGGCTTGCCGTTGCCCTATGCGGTCAGTGTGATTGCCGCGCAGGCCGAGCCGGTGACGACCTCGGCGGGCCTGGCCCTGGTGGCCGAGCCACTGCCGCCTGCCGATGCTCCGTGCGACACACTGGTGATTGCCGGCGGCTGGGGGGTGTACGGCGCCGCCGAAGACCCGGCGCTGGTGGACTGGGTTCGGCAAAAAGCCACCCAGGCCCGGCGCATGACCTCGGTGTGCACTGGCGCCTTTCTGCTGGCCGCCAGCGGTTTGCTCGACGGCCGCCGCGTGGTGACCCACTGGACGCGCTGCGAAGAACTCGCGCGCAAGTACCCACAGCTGACGGTGGAGGCCAATCCGATTTTCATCCAGCAGGGCAACCTGTGGACCTCCGCCGGCGTGACCGCCGGTATCGACTTGTGCCTGGCGCTGGTGGAGGAGGACCTGGGTCGCGCCGTGGCCCTGGAAGTGGCGCGGCACCTGGTGGTGTTTCTCAAGCGCCCCGGTGGGCAATCGCAGTTCAGCGTGACGTTGTCGCTGCAAAAGGGCGGTAGCCGTTTTGCGGAGCTGCACGCCTGGATCGCCGAACACCTGACCCTCGATTTGAACGTTGCCACACTGGCCGCCCAGGCGGGCATGAGCGAGCGCAGCTTCGTGCGCCACTACCGCAGCGAGACCGGCCAGACACCCGCGCGGGCGGTCGAGTTGATTCGCGTGGAGACCGCCCGCCGGCAACTGGCGGACAGCAGCGTGTCGATCAAGCGCATTGCCGTGCACTGCGGCTTTGGCTGCGAAGAAACCATGCGCCGCAGCTTCCTGCGAGCGGTATCGATCACGCCCCAGGCCTATCGTGAACGGTTTTCCTCACCCGGTTGAAGCGAAGCCTGTTTGAACGAATAGGTACGTTTTTGTATCAAGGTGCTATGTTACTCACAGTCCATTGCGCAGTGTCTTGATCCCAGGCCTCTACGTCGCGGTTTTGAACCTTCCCGGCGTGCGCACAGCTCATGAATTCACTACCTCCTGTCCTTGTCGAACTACGTGCGGCGACCGCTGCGCTGCACCGACGCCTCGATACCCGTCTGCCGTTTTCCCGCATGGACCTGGCGTTGTACCGCGAGTTGATGAGCGCCTACTACGGCTTCTATCAACCGCTGGAGCGCGCCCTGGCGCCGTGGGGCGAGATCATCCCGGACCTGGAGTGGGGGCGGCGCAGCAAAACTCCGTACTTGCAGGCGGATTTGCGGGCGCTGGGCCTGGAAAACCTGCAGATCGATGCCTTGCCGATATGCCCCGAACTGCCCGCCATCACCAACGTGGCCCAGGCCTTGGGCGCCCTCTATGTGCTGGAAGGCGCCACCCTCGGCGGCCAGGTGTTGCGCGACCTGATCGAGATCAAGATTGGCGTGGGCTCCACCAATGGCGGCGCGTTCATGAATGTGTACGGGGCCGAGACCAGCGCCCTGTGGCAGCGCTTTATGGCGTGCCTTGACCCGCTGCGAACCGCGTACGAGCGCGTGGAGGCGGTGAAGGTCGCCGAGTCGACCTTCCTGTGTTTCGAGCAGTGGCTGGACCGCTGCGGAGTGCTGCGATGACCACGGTCGATACGCTGATCGACGATTGCGCCAGCGAACCCATCCATATCCCCGGCTCGATCCAGCCTCACGGGTTGTTGTTGACGCTGAGCGAACCGGCGCTTGAGGTGCTGCAAGCCAGCAGCAACCTGAGCGGCGCGCTGGGCCTGGACGCGCAACGCCTGTCGGGCCAGGCGCTGGCCAGTGTGCTGGGCAGCGAAGCGGCAGTACAGGTGAGTCGTGCCCTGGCAGACCTGGACGCCTTTGAGGAGGATGTGCATCAACTGACGCTGGATGGCTACGCCTACGACATCCTGCTGCATCGTCATCAAGGCCTGCTGTTTCTCGAACTGGAGCGGAGCCTCACGCTTGAGCACAGCGCTGTGAAGCAGCTGTCCCGAACGCTGCGCCGCTTGCAGTCGGCGAAGACGCTCGACGGCTTGTACCAGATCAGCGTGACCGAGATTCGTAGCCTCACCGGTTATGACCGGGTCACCTTGTACCGCTTCGAGCAGGAAGGCCACGGCAAAGTGATTGGCGAGGCCCTCAGTGACGGCATGCAGCCGTACCTGGGATTATGTTTTCCCGCGTCGGACATCCCGCCCCAGGCCCGCGAGCTGTACCGGCTGAACTGGATCCGCGCGATTCCCGACGCTGAGTACCAGCCGGTGCCGATCCTGCCGGCCCTGCGCCCCGACAACGGCCAGCCCCTGGACCTCAGCTTCGCCGTGTTGCGCAGCGTGTCCCCGGTGCACTGCCATTATTTGAAGAACATGGGCGTGCGTTCCTCCATGAGCATTTCGCTGCTCAAGGACGACCAGCTCTGGGGCCTGATCACCTGTGGTCACCGTGAGCCGTTGCGCGTGCCCCATGAACTGCGCACGGCGTGCACCAGCATCGGCCAGTTGTTGTCGATGCAGATCACGTTGCTCCAGGAGCAGCAGGAGCGCCGCCAACAACGTGACAAGGCCGCCATGGTCGAAGAGTTGGTCGCCGCCATGACCGCGGACCAGTGCGATGTGATGGAAAGCCTGTTGCCCTATGCGCAAACGCTGCTGAACCTGACCGCCGCCGGTGGCCTGGCGATACGGGTGGAAGAGCGCCTGCATGTGTTCGGCGTTTGCCCTGCACGTGCTGAAATCCACGCCTTGTACCAGTGGGTGCGCGGGCAGGGCAAAGGCGTGGTGCACAGCCATCAATTGTCGGTGGACTTTCCCCCGGCGGCGGCCTACCAGGCCCATGCCAGCGGCCTGTTGGCGTTCTGCCTGCCCAAGCCGGTGGACAACGCGGTGATGTGGTTTCGCCCGGAGGTCCAGTCCTCGGTGGAGTGGAGCGGCCAGCCGGTCAAACATCAGGAACCGGGCAGCACGACCTTGAGCCCGCGCCTGTCGTTTGAGTTGTGGAAGCAGCAGGTCGACGGCAAGGCGCTGTATTGGTCGCTGTCGGAGCTACAGGCGGTGGAGAGCCTGCGGCGCAATGCCCTGGAGCATGACCTGGCGCGCCAGGTGCAACGCGAACATGCTGCGGTGCGGGCGCGTGACGAGCTGGTGGCGGTGGTCTCCCATGACCTGCGCAGCCCGCTGACCATCTTGCTGATGCAATGCGGCATGATGCGCAGCATGGTGCCCGCCGAGGACAACAAGGCGAACCGGCGCCTCTCCACCGCGATTGAAACCATGCAAAACGCCACCGCCCGCATGAACACGCTGCTGGAAGACCTGATCGATATTTCGCGCATCGAGGCCGGGCGCTACAGCGTTTCGCTGCAACGGCTCGATGTGGCGGCAACCCTGGACCAGATCTGTTCGATGTGGCAACCGCTGGCGGCGGCCAAGGGTTTGGACCTGACTTGGCGCTCAGTGGACGGGCTGAGTGCCCAGGCCGACCCGGAGCGCTTGTTCCAGGTGTTTTCCAACCTGCTGGGCAACGCCCTGAAATTCACCCCGCTGGGCGGAGTGATCGAGGTGATTGCCGAGGCGGCGGGGGACGAAGTGCTGTTTCGGGTATGCGACAACGGCATCGGCATCGACCCGGCGCAACTGCCGTATATCTTCGACCGCTACTGGACCTCACGCGAGGGCAACCCCACCGGCAGCGGGCTGGGGTTGTACATCTCCCACGGCATCGTCGAAGCCCACGGCGGCACCCTGTGGGCTGAAAGCGTGGTGGGGCAGGGCAGCGTGTTCAGCTTCAGGATTTCGGCCGGGGGCTGAGGCTCAGCAGCTCGAAGATCGCCTCAAGGGTTGCCTGGGGCGCCTCCTGGGGAATGTTGTGGCCCACGCCGGCCAACACTTCGCGCCGATAAAACCCGCTGAAATTTTCCAGGTCGTCATCTTCGACCGGGGCCGGACCTACGCCGTCATCGGCGCCGCACAACGAGATGCTCGGTACTGAAATCGGCGGTGGCTGCACCAGCGCCTGCTCGATGCTTTCCAGCGCCGGATCACCCGGTGCGTACATGAAGCGGTGCCGGTAGGAATGGACCACCACCTCGACAAAATCCGGGTTATCAAACGAGGGCGCTGTCTTGCCATACAGGCTCGGCCCTTCGGCCCAGGACGGCGACCAGAGCGCCCACAGCAACTGGCAGAACTCACGCCGGTTGGCGGTCAGTCCGTCGACACCCCGTTGGGTATGAAGGTAAAACTGATACCACAGCCGATGTTCTGTTTCCGGCGCCCGAGGCTTGGTCGACGCAGCGATATCCTGAATGTTGTAGCCATCGCCCGTCACCAGGCCGCGCACCCGTTCAGGCCAAAGCGCCGCAACGATACACGCCGCGCGTCCGCCCCAGTCATAGCCCACCAGCGTGGCTTTTTCGATGGACAGGGCATCCATGAAATCCAGCAAATCCTTGGCCAGCGCTGCTTGTTGGCCGGAGCGCATCACCTGTTCGTTGATAAAGCGCGTCGGGCCATAGCCGCGCAGGTATGGCACCAATACCCGGTAGCCACGTGCGGCGACCACCGGGGCGATCTCGTCATAGCCACGAGGGTCGTAGGGGAAGCCATGCAGCAGGATCACCACCTCGCCGCCTTCCGGGCCATGGGCTTCGTAGGCGATATCGAGCATGGGCGTGCGGATTTGGAGGGTGGGCATGGAGGCTCCGAGGGTGGAGGGAACGTGTTGGAACTGTAGACCAAGCGGGTTACCGAGTGTGGTTCGAAAGGCTGCAATTGCTTGACTTGTCTAGACCGGCCTGGCGCAAGCCGATGCAATTACCCCAAGGGTCGCGCACCTGGCACATCCACTCGCCGCCCTCGACTTCCATTGGCCCGCGATACAACGTGGCGCCTAACGTGACCAGTCGCTGTACCTCGTGAAGCAGGTCCGTCACCCGCCAATACACCACCGACCCGGCCGCGCCGCTGGCGACCTTGTTGTCTGCATTCACGATTTCGAGGGCAACGCCGTCCACGTCCAAGTGACCGAAATCGTCGGGCTCATGGTAGATGCGCGTGGCGGTAGGGAAGGCCGCGGCGTACCACTCCGTGGCGGCACGCCAGTCGGGGACGTGAATCAGGATGGAGATAATGGGCATCAACCGAACAACACCTGCTGCCAATGGGTTTCACTGATGATAGCGATCGGAATACCGCTATTTCTTAACTCGACGGCTTTTTTGATCTTCGTTCCATATGAGCTATGGAGCCATTGTTCATTACCAACGCTCCCGACCACGAGAAAATGAACCTGCTTGCTCACCGAGTTACCGATAAGGCCGCCGCGTTCTACGACAAGTAACTCACATTCTTTGCGAGGCCCGTACGCCATGACACCGGTAAACAAAAAAGTCCGGTCCTGCCACTCCAGTGTCGGAGCCGGATTGTTCAGCGGCAGGCTGCTGACAGCAGAGGGGCGTTGAGGTGACCCCACCGAGATACCGGAAAACTGATGCAGCATTTCCAACAGTTCTGCGGACTCTTCCGCGTCGAGAACACCGTCACTCAACATGCTGGCAAGGCGCTGATAAAGAATGTTTACCACCGGGTCTTCCAACTGGAGCAGATGGGTTTCTATCCAGGTCTTTAGAAACGCTGCTTCCATCTGATTGATGTTTCCGTCGGCGACCAGGCCGGCAGTGACGCCGAGTAATGCGTCGGCAGAGCGCCGATCAATACGCGCCTTGTGGAAGAGGTGACTGCGTTCGAATTCCTGATGAAGATCGGTCATGCGTCCATGCTCCTTAAGTCAGTGCTTTGCCAGGTCTCGGTCCAGCTCAGCATGGGCCGAAGGTTTCGCGTTGATGGTGAAACCGATATACACACATGTTGTGATGTTTGCCAAATAACCTGTGGCGAGGGAGCTTGCTCCCGTTGGGCTGCGCAGCAGCCCCAGGTTTTGTTGAATGTGTTCTTTGAGTTAGATGGCGTTGAGCTTTTGGGGCCGCTTCGCGCCCCAGCGGGAGCAAGCTCCCTCGCCACAGTGAGGGGCTGACTTAAATCTCTACGTGGGTGATGACGTGTTTGAAGTGGTGTCGCCACAAATCCGCGCCCAGTTTCCCCGAGCGATCCAGCGATGAACCCACAGTCAAATCGCTGATCAGCGTTGGCTGCAAGCCCGCGTCAAACAACGCAAACCCGGCCGCCAGCACACAGGTGTCAGTCTGGATGCCACACACCAACACCCGGTCTGGCGCGAGGCTTTTCAGGTGGCTGATGGTCTCGGGCGTGGGCGCGTAGCCGTGTTTGATGAAGATATGGTCAGCGGCGATCAGGCTGTCGTCGTCGGGCGCCGGTTGCCAGCCGAGTTGGCGAGCGAAGGGGGTTATGTTTTCGTCGTGGCGCTCTACGGTGGCCACTGACGGCATGCGACCCAGCAGGGCGTTGATGCCGATTACCAGCCAGTCGGGCGGGGCGAAGGAGGGTTGTACATCGATGATCAGTAGGACTTGGCGCATTGGCATCCTGGTATAGATCGAAGGACCACGCATTGTGCACCGGGTACACCTCGTCTCCAAGTCTGGCGCGGTCTATGTGGGAGCAGGCAAGCCAGCTCCCACAAGGTTACTCAATTGCCTTCAGATTGTGCTCGGGCTCAAGGCTGCCAAACCGTCTTCACCCCGCTCAACTTCCGGTCCAGGAACGTCGCTGCGCTGATCAGCGCCAAATGGCTCAACGCCTGCGGTGTATTGCCCAAATGCCGTGCCTGGTTATCAAACTCTTCGGCATACAAACCCAGCGGGTTGGCATAGCGCAGCAACTGTTCAAACTCCAGATGCGCCTTCTCCACTTGCCCGGCCCGGGCCAGGCATTCCACGTACCAGAACGAGCACGCTGCAAACGCGCCCTCGGTGCCTTGTAGCCCATCAATCTGGCTGTCGTCGTTGCGATAGCGATAAACCATCCCATCGCGCACCAGGCTTTTCTGGATCGCTTCCAGTGTCGACAACCAGCGCGGGTCGGTCGCCGCAACGAAGCGCACCAGTGGCATCAACAGCATCGAGCCATCCAGCGCGGTGCTGCCGATATGCTGCACAAAGTGCCCGCGTTCTTCGTTCCAGAAGTTGCTCCAGATATCGGCGTAAATCGCCTGGCGGGTCTGGTCCCAACGGGCAAACGGCGCCGGTAGCGAGCGCTTGGACGCCAGGCGGATCGCCCGGTCCAGGGCCACCCAGCACATCAGCCTTGAGTGCAGGAAGTGATGCTGTTCACCGCGCATTTCCCAGATGCCGACGTCTTTGTGGTTCCAGGTTTCGCAGACCTGGTCGGCCACTTCCACCGTGTGTTTCCAGCCCTCGTGGGAGATGGCCTCACCGTATTTGTTGACCAGGTATACCGCGTCCATCAACTCGCCGTAGATATCCAGTTGCACCTGGTCGTACGCCTCGTTGCCGATGCGCACCGGTTGCGCGCCGCCGTGGCCGCTGAGGTGGCTCAGCTCGGTTTCTGGCAGTTCCTGGCGGCCGTCGATGCCGTACAGGATGTTGATTTTCATCGGCTGATCGCAGCAGTCACCCACCCGGCCTTTCAACCAGCGCATGTAGCCGTTGGCTTCCTCGATAAACCCCAGGCGCATAAAGGCGTAGACGGTAAACGAGGCGTCGCGGATCCAGGTGTAGCGGTAGTCCCAGTTGCGCTCGCCGCCGGGTGTTTCCGGCAGGCCGAAGGTGGCGGCGGCGAGGATTGCACCGTGTTTGCGCGAGGTCAAAAGCTTCAAGGCCAGGGCCGAACGATTGACCATCTCGCGCCAGCGCCCACGGTAGTTGGATTGGGAAATCCAGCCGCGCCAGAACTTAAGGGTGCGCTCCAGGCACAGGTCGGTGCAGTCGTTTTTGACTCGGGCATCGTCCAGCCCGCCGAGGACAAACTCGGCGCCTTCTTCCTGGCCGAGTTCAAAGGATGCTACGGCAGCGTCGCCATCCAACTGCAGGGTGTGGCTGCTGGTCAGGCGCAGGCCGGGTTGGTCTGCGGCCTCAAACAACACGTCGCCGTCATCTTGAGTGGCCCGGGTCTGGGCGCGGGCGTAGTCATGACGCACTGCGCAGCGCATATGGATGCTCGCTTTGCCGCTGACCACCCGCACCCGCCGAATCAGGATCGGCAGGTCGTCAACTTCTTCACTGACGGTCAAGAAGTCGGTAATTTCCACCACCGCATCATTACTCAACCAGCGGGTTTGCAGCACGTTGGTGTCGGGCAGGTAGATCTGCTCGCGGCGGGCGTCGGGCAGGTCCGGCGTGAGCTGGAAGATGCCGGCGGCGGGGGAGTCCAGCAATGAGCAAAAGATGGAGGGGCTGTCGAACTCCGGCCAGCAGAAAAAATCGATGCTGCCTTTGTCGTTCACCAGCGCTGCACTGCGCATGTCGCCGATGATGCCGTGGGCATCAATGGCACTTTGTGGTTCGTTTTTCAGATCAACCATTGCCACGAAACTCCGGATAAAGGCTCATGCCGCCATCAATGAACAGGGTGCTGCCCACCACGTAGTCGGAGGCATCACTGGCCAGCCACACCACCGCGTTGGCCACGTCTTCGACGTCACCCACGCGGCCATAGGGAATCAACTTGAGCAGTTCCACTTCGGCCGCGCCTTCGGTGGCGGCGCGGTTGATGGCCGTGCGGATCGCTCCCGGCGCAACGCCGTTAATGCGGATGCGCTGCTGGCTGACTTCCTGGGCCAGGGTGCGCATCAGCATTTCCACGCCGCCCTTGGACGCGGCGTAGTTCACGTGCCCGGCCCAGGGAATCACCTGGTGCACCGAACTCATGTGGATAATCTTCCCGGCGGCCCGGGAAACACCTTCGCGGATGCCCTGGCGGTTGAAGATGCGCAACGCGGCGCGGGCGCAGAGGAACTGGCCGGTGAGGTTGACGCCGATCACGGTGTTCCAGTCGTCGAGGGTCATGTCCACGGCAGCCGCGTCTTTCTGCATGCCCGAGTTGGCCACCAGGATGTCCAGGTGCCCAAACGCCTCAAGGGTTTGCGCAAACAGGCGTTCGACATCCGCCTCTTTCGACACATCGGCGCCAATTGCAATCGCCCGGCCGCCGTTGGCATTGATCTGCGCCGCCAGTGCTTCAGCCGGCGCCGCCTGGGCGTTGTAGTTCAACACCACGGCAGCTCCAGCCTCCGCCAGGGCCTTGGCAGCCCCCGCGCCGATCCCGGAACTCGCGCCGGTGACTAGCGCCACTTGTTGCTCCAACGAAATGCGCATTGCCCCACCCAACCTTTTTTCAGAGTGCCCAATTAGCTGACTGATGGCGTGGGCCACAAGTTCACCGGCTGTCTGGAATGCGACGATGGCTGTCTATATCTATCGTTTTTGCCACAGGGCTTTTCGCTAGAATCAACGCCTGATTGATGCGAGACCTGAGCCGATGAACCGCCAACCCCGCCCCTGGCTTGAAGCCTACGCCGACAACTACCGCAACGACGACGTGGTGCACCCCCATTGCCATGCCCAGGCGCAGCTGATCCATGGCGTGTCCGGGGTGATGGTGGTCAGCACCGCCCAGGGCAGTTGGCTGGTGCCCTCCGGGCATGCGCTGTGGGTGCCGGCCGGAACCCCGCACGAAATCCGCATGGCCGGCGAGGTGCATATGCGCACGCTGTTCCTGATGCCCGAGGCCGAGCCGGGGCTGGGGCGCACCTGCCAGGTGATTGAAGTGTCGGCATTGCTGCGGGAGCTGATCGTCGCCGCCACGCAGATTGCCGGGCACCACAGCCCGCGTCTGCAGGCCATGATCGAGTTGATCCGCATGGAACTGCTCACCGCGCCGGTGGTGGCGATGCACGTGCCGGTGCCTGGCGAAGCACGGCTCGCCAGGCTTTGCACGCATTTCATCCGCAACCCCTCTGACGACAGCAGCCTGGAATCCTGGGCCGACAGCCTGAACATGAGCGCCCGCACCCTGAGCCGAGTGTTCCAGCGGGAGTTGGGCATGAGTTTCGGTGAATGGCGCAAGCGCGCGCGGTTGGCCTTGAGCTTGAAGCTGTTGGCCCAGGGCGTATCAATTCTGGAGGTGGCGCTGGAGCACGGGTATCAGAGCCCGAGTGCGTTCAGTGCGATGTTTCGCAAGTCGTTGGGTTATCCGCCGAGTCATTTTCGGCCGGCTGGGTAAGTTTTCCTGCCGTGGTGGAAAGGCAACCTACCTGTGAATTCTGACAGTAGACACCCATGCTCCAATGCTCAACGCTGCAGGCAGTCACTGATGTGTCCAAAGGATGGGCCTCATGGGAAAGATCCTGCTGCTGTTGCTGCTTGTCAGCCTGTCTGGCAGCCACGTCATGGCGCGGGCGCCGCTCGACAAGGCTGCGTTCATTGAGCATTTGCTCGGGCAGATGACCGTTGCCGAGAAAGTCGGCCAGCTGGAGCTGATTGGCATTGACCGGGAGCGGACCGGAGCCAGCATTCGGGAGGGGATTGCCAGTGGTTTGGTGGGTGGAATTAGTGGCACGCCTTCGCCACCTTATGGATGGGCGTTGCAGCAAGTGGCGATGGAGCGAAGCCGGTTGAAAATCCCGCTGTTCTTTGCGGCGGATGTGATTCATGGCTTGCATACGATATTCCCGGTGAGCCTGGCGCTCGCGGCCAGTTGGGACATGTCGGCGATTGCCCTTGCGGGACGCATCAGCGCCCAGGAGGCAAGCGCCGAGGGTGTTTATTTGACGTTTGGCCCATCGGTGGACATTACCCGCGACCCTCGCTGGGGCAGAGTCTCGGAAGGTTACGGGGAGGATCCCTTCCTGGCCTCTCGTATCGCGGGTGTCATGGTCAAGGCGTATCGAGGGGATGATCCTCGCACAACCGACAGCCTCATGGCCGGCATCAAGCACTTCGCGTTGTACGGTGCGGTCGAGGGTGGCAAGGACTACAACAGCGTCGATATGAGTAAGGCGAACATGTACCAGTTTTACTTTGCGCCGTATCGCGCCGCGGTCGAAGCCGGAGCAGGCATGGCAATGATTGCGTTCAATACCATCGATGGTGTTCCGGCTGCCGCCAATCGGTGGCTGATCAAGGATGTACTGCGGCAGGCGTGGGGGTTTGACGGCGTGACATTGGGTGATTGCCGGGCAATTGAGGGCTGGTTTTGCATGGTGTTGCCCGTGATGTCAGGCAGGCTGCGGCGTTGGCGGTGCGCTCAGGTGTCGACATGGAACTCTGCGATGACGCGTATGCCAGGTATTTGCCTGGATTGGTTGCATCGGGGGAAGTTGATGTCGGGGTGCTGGATGAGGCTGTCCGGAATGTGCTGGGCCTGAAGTATGACTTGGGGCTGTTCGACAACCCGTATCGAAATCTCAACCGCACAGAGTTGCCTCCCATTGCAACGCGCCTGCAGCGAGACGCCGCCCGGGACATTGCTCGCAAGACCTTCGTGCTATTGAAAAATGCCCATCAGACGCTGCCGTTGAACAAGCAGGACAGCATTGCGCTGATCGGTCCCTTTGCCAAAAGCCGGCGCGACCTGCTGGGCAGTTATTGCGGTGATTGTGACGAGCGAAACGTGGTCAGTATCTACGAAGGCTTGGCTCGTGCAGTTGAAGGCAAGGCACCGCTGCTCTATGCCAAGGGCGCGAATTTCACCACGGACACCCAGTTGTCCGAACGCCTGAAACACTACAACACGCCGTTGGATCTGGACCCGCGTTCGCCTGAGGCGCTACTGGACGAGGCGCTGGAGGTGGCGCGTCGGGCCAAGGTCATCGTGGCGGTTGTCGGCGAACCCTGGAGCGTCAACGATGAGTCCATCAGTCGCGCGCGTATCAACCTGCCCGCCAGTCAGCGGCGATTGCTCAGTGCGCTGAAGTCGTTGGATAAGCCGTTGGTGATCGTGCTGGTGAATGGCCGTCCCCTGGATTTGACCCGGGAGCAGGCACAGGCCGACGCCCTGCTGGAAACGTGGTTCAGTGGTACGGAGGGCGGCAATGCGGTCGCTGATGTGCTGTTCGGCGACTACAACCCGTCAGGCAAGTTGCCGATGACATTTCCTCGGTCGGTCGGGCAAATCCCCCTCTATTACAACCACCTGAATACAGGGCGCCCGTTTGATTCTGCTGCGCCCTGGAAATACATGAGCCAATACATCGATGAACCCGACGGCCCGCTTTATCCCTTCGGCTATGGGTTGAGCTACACCCGGTTCGAGCTTTCCGACTTGCAGTTGTCAACGTCGGTATTGCGCGTGGGAGAGCAACTCAAGGCGCGTATCACGCTGGCCAATACCGGCCCGCGTGACGGTGAAACGGTTGTCCAGTTGTATATCCGTGATCTGGTCGCCTCGGTCAGCCGGCCGGTCAAGGAGCTCAAGGGTTTCGAGAAAATCATGCTCAAGGCCGGTGAGCGCAGGATCATTGAATTCACCTTGGATGAGAACGACCTGAAGTTCTACAACGCCCAGCTGGACTACGTTGCCGAGCCCGGCGAGTTCAAGGTGCAGATCGGCTTGGACTCCCAGGACGTACAGGAGCAAAGCTTCGAGTTGCGTTAAGCAAACATATTGTCCGGTTAGCGACGACACATGGCCCTGACGCGGGCGAATCGGACAGACCACCTGCCTAATCTGCAAAGCTCCTTCTTGAGCGAGCCTTGTGATGCACAGCCCTTCTTTTCATCCATGGATGCCCATCGCCCTGTTGAGTGTGCTGGCCGGGTGCAGTGGCGTGTCCGGCCAGCCGTCGACCGTCACCGCGCAGCCCTCGCCGCGGCTATCCGTCGAGTCGGCCGAGCCATTACCCGCCCGCTGGTGGCAGCTGTACCGCGACCCGCAACTGGACGCCCTGGTGGCGCGGGCCTTGCGCCAGAATAAAGACCTTGAAGCCGCTGCCGCCCACGTCGACGCCTTGCTGGCGCGGCTGGAACAGGTCGACGGCGAGCGCCTGCCGTCTACCTCTCTGGACTATGGCCTGGCCTACGGTCGCAGCCGGGATGACCAGACCCTGGCCCAGGCCACCAACGGTCATGCCGGTGCGGAATGGAGCCACACGCCTGAGTTTTCCCTGAGCTACACCCTCGACCTGTGGGGCGAGGTGCGTTATCGCATTGCCGCCGCACGGGCGGATGCCCAGGTGGCGCGGGCGCTGGAAGACGAGTTACGGGTGACAGTCGCCGCGCAGACGGCCCGCGCGTATGCCCAGGCCTGTGTGTATGGAGTGCAGGAGCAGGTGCAGGCGCACTCGGTGCAGTTGCTGGAGCAGAGCGTCGCGGTCACGCAAAAGCTGCAGAAGGCTGGCGCGGCGACGGACCTGGACCTGACTCGCTTGCAAGGCCTGCTGGAAGAAACCCGTGCACCGCTGCCGATGTTCAAGGCCCGGCGCAGCAGTGCGTTGTATGAGTTGGCCGTGCTCAGCGGTTTGTCGCCGGAGCAGGTCACACCGCGCAGCTGTGCCCACAGCCCGCAGTTGCAGGCTGCGTTGCCGGTGGGCGAGGGGTGGGCGCTGGTGCAACGGCGGCCGGATATCCGCCGCGCCGAAGGGCAATTGCGCGCAGCCACCTTGACGGTGGGCCTGTCCCGCGCCGAGCTATACCCGCGGATCACCTTCGGCGCGATGCTCGGTTCGTCCGCCAGCAGCCTGGGCAAACTCGGGGACCGCTACGCCACGGTGTATTCCGTCGGGCCGCTGGTGTCCTGGCGCTTTCCCAACCGGCAGGTCGCCCAGGCGCGGGTCAGGCAGAGCCAGGCCGAAGCGCGCCAGGCCCTGGCACGGTTTGACGGTACGGTGCTCAACGCACTGAAGCAGGTGGAGCAGGCCATGGCCCTGTACCAGGGCGAACAGCAGCGTGGGCAGGCCCTGGCCGCCGCCCTGGACAACAACCGCCGCGCCTTCGACCTGGCCTCCCGCGGCTACCATTCCGGCGCGCTGGATGCCCTGCAACTGCTGGACAGCGAACGCAGCCTGGTGGGCCTTGAAGCCCGCGTGGCCGAGTCCGACCTGCGCCTGATCAATCGCCAGATCGACCTGTTCCAGGCCCTCGGTGGCGGCTGGCAGCATGACGATCCAACCGCCCCCTTATCTGTCGCTGTCAATGGAGCCACACCATGAACCAGGCTGTTGAACCCATTCGCCTGACCGTTATGCAACGCCATCGTCGCGCCCTGGTGACCACGGCTTCCCTCGCGACGCTGGTGGGGCTGGCAACCTTTGCCGGGTACTGGTGGCAATGGGGGCGTTTTCTTGAAGAAACCGACGATGCCTATGTGCGCGCTGATTGGGTCGCTATCAGCCCGCGAATTGCCGGGTATGTAGCCCAGGTGCTGGTGGAAGATAACCAGCCGGTCAAGGCCGGGGATGTGCTGGTGCGTATCGATGAGCGGGATTTCACCGAGCGTCTGAACAGCGCCCAGGCGCAACTGCAACAGGCGCAAGCAGCAGCGAGCGCACAGCAGGCATCGGTGCAAACCCTCGACGCGCAAATGGGCGAGCAACAGCAACGCATCGCCCAGGCCCGGGCGGAACTGAGCAGTGGCGAGGCCGAAGCCCGGCGCGCGCGGCTCGATTACCAGCGTTATCGTGAATTGGTCGCGCAACAGGTGGCCAGCGCCCAGCACCTGGAAACCGTCAGCGCCAGCCAGGCCAAGGCCCAGGCGGCCCTGGCCCAGGCGAGCGCCCAGGTCGCGCGGCAGCAGGCGCAGTTGCAGGTCTTGCAGGCACGCCGGCAACAGGCGCAGGCGCAAATCGTCGAGCATCAGGCACGCATCGGCGAGGCCCAGGCCAACCTCGCGCTGGCCCGCAATGCGTTGAAGGACACCGAGATCCGCGCGCCTTTTGATGGCGTGGTGGGCCAGCGCAAGGTCCGGCGCCAGCAATACGTGATGCCCGGCCTGCCGCTGTTGGCGGTGGTGCCGGTGGAGCAGGCCTATGTGATTGCCAACTACAAGGAAACCCAGTTGCAGCACATGGCGCCGGGGCAGTCGGTGGAAATCGCGGTGGACAGTTTTGCCGGCGCACATTGGCACGGCAAAGTGGAAAGCATCGCCCCCGGCTCTGGTGCCGTGTTCGCGCTGTTGCCGCCGGACAACGCCACCGGCAACTTCACCAAGATCGTCCAGCGGTTTCCGGTAAAGATTCGCCTGGAACCCGGTGAGTCGCGGGTGCTGCCGGGCATGTCGGTGATTGCCACGGTTGATACCCGCCCTGCCGCCAGCCAGGAGCACGTCCATGGAGGCTGAAGGGCGTGTGCCGTTTCGCGCCTGGGTCGCGGTGATCGGCGGGCTGTTCGGCTGCTTCATGGCCGGGATGAACGTGCACGTCACCAGCGCCGCACTGCCGGAAATCGAAGGTGCACTGGGCGCGACGTTTGAGGAGGGTTCGTGGATTTCCACCGCTTACCTGGTGGCGGAGATCATCATGATTCCCCTCACCGCGTGGCTGGTGCAGGTGTTTTCCCTGCGCCGGGTGATGCTGTGGGGCTCGGGGATATTCCTGGTGGCCTCGGTGGCGTGTTCGCTGTCGCCCAACCTGCAAGTGATGATCCTGATCCGGGTGGTGCAGGGCGCGGCCGGGGCGGTGCTGATTCCCTTGTCATTCCAACTGATCATCACCGAGCTGCCGCCCAGCAAGATCCCGCTGGGCATGGCCTTGTTCAGCCTGGCCAACAGTGTGGCCCAGGCCGCCGGGCCGTCGATTGGCGGCTGGCTGACCGATGCGTATTCCTGGCGCTGGATCTTCTACCTGCAACTGTTCCCGGGGATCGCGTTGCTGGCGGCGGTGGCCTGGTCCATTGACCGCCAGCCGATGCAGTTGGGCCTGCTGCGCCAGGGCGACTGGCTGGGTATCGGCTGCATGGTGCTGGGCCTGGGTGCGTTGCAGATCGTGCTGGAGGAGGGCGGGCGCAAGGACTGGTTCGGCTCGCCCTTTATCGTGTGGATGACACTGCTGGCGGTGGTGGGCCTGATCGGCTTCGTTGCCCGGCAATTATGGGGCGCGCACGCCTTTATCAACCTGCGACTGTTGGGCCACTACAACTTTGGGGTGGCCAGCGTGGCGATGTTTATCTTCGGCGCCAGTACCTATGGCCTGGTGTTCCTGGTGCCCAACTACCTGTCGCAATTGCAGCACTACAACGCCAGCGAAATTGGCGTGAGCCTGATCGCGTATGGTCTGGTGCAACTGATCATGGCGCCGTTTTTGCCGCGCCTGATGAAGTGGGTCAGCGCCAAAATGCTGGTGGCCTCGGGGTTCGCGATCATGGCTTTGGGCTGCTGGATGGGTGCGCACTTGTCGGCGGACAGCGCCAGCAATGTGATCGTGCCCTCGATCGTGGTGCGCGGCATGGGCCAGCCGCTGATCATGGTGGCGTTGTCGGTGCTGGCGGTGCACGGCCTGGCCAAGGTGCAGGCGGGGTCGGCGTCGGCGGTGTTCTCGATGCTGCGCAATCTGGGGGGCGCCGTTGGAACAGCGTTACTGGCGCAGTTGGTGGTGGTGCGTGAGCGGGTGCATTCGGCGCGGATCGGGGAGGCGGTGACGCTGTTTGACCCGGTGCTGCAACAGCGCTTGCCTGGCGGGGTGCTGCAGGAGCAGTTGCCGGAGCATCAGGTGGTGTTGGACCTGCTGGATCAGAGTGTGCGCCATCAGGCGTTTTTGATGGCCTACAGTGATGCGTTCTTTCTGGCGTGTGTGGCGTTGGCAGCGTGTGCGGTGGCGGCGTTGATGTTGCGGCGGATCTAGGGGCAGTGCTGTGGGGGATTCAAGTTAGCGCAATGGTTCAGGTGTGTTTTTTATGGTTTTGGGGGGCTGGGTACATATCCGTTATTTGGGTGATGGCCGCTTATGGTTCCGCTC
>NZ_JACAOM010000048.1:0-15956 GCF_013386245.1 Pseudomonas sp. 21615526
GTAAGAGCGGAACCATAAGTGGCCGTTACCTAAATAACGGATATACACCCAAACCCCAGCCATAAAAAAAGGCACGACCCTCACAGGTCGCACCCTCTTCACAAGCCCAAGAGCTGTCAGCTACCCAAAGCCTTGGAAGCCAACCAGAACAACCCGGCCGAAAGGCCCACAGTCGCCGGCAGCGTCAACACCCAAGCCATCAGAATGGTCTTGACGGTGCCACCTTGCAGCCCGCTCTTGTTCGCCACCATGGTCCCCGCCACACCCGAAGACAACACATGGGTCGTGGAAACCGGCAAGCTGAAGATATTGGCCAGGCCAATCATGCTGGCCGTGGTGATCTGCGCCGACATACCCTGGGCATACGTCATGCCCTGCTTGCCGATCTTCTCACCAATGGTCAGCACCACACGCTTCCAGCCCACCATGGTGCCCAGGCCCAAGGCCAGTGCCACCGCCAGGATCACCCAGAACGGCGCGTACTCGGTGGTCGCCGTCAGGTCCTTGCGCAACTTGTCCAGGTCCGACTTCTCACGCGCATCCAGGCCTGGCAACTTGCCCACCTTCTTCGCGGTGTCATCCAGGCACAACAGATAACGACGCACTTCAATCCGGTGCTCGGCGGTCAACGAATGGTAGTCAGAGACACCTTTCAAGGTCCCCAGCAGGGCGTTGATCGTAGGTTCAGTCTGCTGCGGATTGCACTGGAACTTGCCCGGCAAATCGTCTTTCACGCTTTTGCCCAGGGCCAGGAACTCACCGAGGGTTTCTTGATTGCGCTGGTAGAACTGATTCAAGTGCAGCGTGGCGTCGCGGGTGCGCTCGATCTGGTAAGTGGTGCTGCCCAGGTCCAGTACGAACTGCGCCGGCACGATACCGATCAGTACCAGCATGATCAGGCCAATACCTTTCTGCCCGTCGTTGGAGCCGTGCACGAAGCTCACGGCCATCGCCGAAATCACCAGGACCAGGCGGTTCCAGAACGGCGGGTGCTTCTTGTCGTCGAGCTTGCGGCGCTGGTCCGGTGTCTTGTGCATCTTCGACAGCGGGCGCCACCATTTCAGGCCCAGCAGCACCAGGGCGGCAACCACGAAACCAGCCATCGGCGAGAACACCAGCGAAGCGCCGATATCGATCGCTTTCTGCCAGTTGACGCCGTCAGCCAGGGGAATGTCGTTGATCAGGGCGTTGGCCAGGCCGACACCGAGGATCGAACCGATCAGGGTGTGGGAACTGGACGCCGGGATCCCGAAATACCAGGTGCCGAGGTTCCAGGTGATCGCCGCTGCCAATAATGAGAAGACCATGGCCAGACCGTGGCCGGTGTTCACATTGATCAGCAACTCCACCGGCAGCAGGTGCACGATGGCATACGCAACACCGACCCCACCGAGCAACACGCCGAGGAAGTTGAACACCCCGGAGAAGAACACGGCCAGATGCGGAGGCATGGCTTTGGTATAGATGACTGTGGCAACCGCGTTAGCGGTGTCATGAAAGCCATTGATGAACTCGAAGGCGAGGACAAAGGCCAGGGCGAGCAACAGGCTCACTAGAACCCAAGCATCCAGTCCGCTGAATAAATCGATCATGAAGGTTTTCTGACCCGGTCGTAAGGGGGCGCGATTATGCCAGAAAACATCGGTAATCAATGCACTAGCTGCTCATCGGTAACATTCTTCAACGAAAAAAAATGGGGGGGAGGCGTGCATCCCGGTGTTTTCGGGGCTTTGGCAAGTGATTGATTTATATGGAGGATCCATCAAATTCGCGGGATAAAGCGCCGGAAGGGAATAACTGAAACAATCGTATGAAATTTCGCTAAGGCCACATAACGGGCTTCCCTCCACCAGCGTGGTACTGGCAGAGAGATGGCACCTTTGGAAGCTCAACCCGAAACGCTTATGGCTCTTCGGCTTTGAGGTCCTGTTCAATCTTTTGGATTTCCTGGGCAAAGGCCTGGTCGAGCAGGCTGGCTCGTTTGCGCCATGGCTTGCGTTCAGGTTCTGGCTGGGCGGCGTAGGTGGTGACTTCCCCGCCGTAAACATCCTTGTAACGTTGTTCCTGGCGCTCAAGTTCCGCGCGCAGTTCGTCTTTCGTCACATTGTTACCTAATTGAGTTGAGTTTGATTCCGGCGAAACGCGATGCCGGGAAGTCGCCCCCGGTATACCGTCAATCTGAAGATCAGCGTGGAAAGGTATACAGGAAAAACCACTTCTTTATTGCACGCGGCCACGATACCGGAGAAGAGCAGTTGTCGTAGCAACAGTTTTCTTGTCACAGCCACAAGCAGTTGGCAGGCATTCGAAATGTGTGTCAGGTACTTGCGGCGGAGCCTGCACGCAGCCGGTGCACGACTGGGTGAAATCTATCCTCGGGGTCAGGCGAGGCTGGCTCCTGCACAGGATGCATTATAGCCACGCGCTTGAATAACACTATCGCCAACAAGTTAAAAATCGTCAACTTTGTGTGAGGGTTTTGTTACGCAGGTGTGTGGGGTATTTGCTGAACTATTGGCGCCATAAATCATGCAATGTTCTACAGGCGTTAATCAACCTTAACTTCTCTCGTACATCAGTCGATTCTGAAAGGCACTCAAATGGATGTAGAGGGGTTCCGGCACCGGTCGGCGGTGACAAATTGCGATAATCGAATGACCGTCCGATAATCGCCCAATGTTGGTTGCCCTGCCTTGTGCAGCCATTGCACGGCGGCTTGTAATAGCGGTCACCCTCCCGCAGCGGTTAAAAATAAGAGAAAGGACCCCAAATGAACGATCAATTGCGCAACTCCTTCGCATCAGTGGCGCCGCCGATCGTTGCGTCACCGGCCAAGCGCATCCAGGCGTTTACCGGTGATCCGGATTTCATGACCTCCCTGGCACGCGGCCTGGCCGTGGTGCAGGCATTCCAGGAGCGCAAGCGCCACCTGACCATCGCCCAGATTAGCCACCGCACGGAAATCCCCCGCGCTGCCGTACGCCGTTGCCTGCATACCCTGATCAAACTCGGCTACGCCACCACCGACGGGCGTACCTATTCGCTGTTGCCCAAGGTGCTGACCCTCGGCCACGCTTACCTGTCGTCCACGCCCCTGGCCGTTTCGGCGCAGCCTTACCTGGACCGCATGAGCGAGCAGCTCCACGAGGCGTGCAACATGGCAACCCTGGAAGGTGATGACATCCTCTACATTGCCCGCTCCGCCACCACCCAACGCCTGATTTCCGTCGACCTTTCCGTGGGCGGCCGTCTCCCGGCCTACTGCACCTCCATGGGCCGTATCCTGCTGGCGGCGCTGGATGACGCCTCGCTGCAGGACTACCTCGACCACGCCGACCTGCAAACCAAGACCAGCCGCACCCTCACCACCCCGCAAGCCTTGCTCGAATGCCTGCAGGAAGTGCGGCAGCAGGGCTGGTGCATTGTCGACCAGGAACTGGAGCAAGGGCTGCGTTCCATCGCCGTGCCGGTGTACGACGCTTCGGGCCAGGTCCTGGCGGCACTGAACGTCAGCACCCATGCCGGGCGGGTCAGCCGCAGCGAGCTGGAGCAGCGTTTCCTGCCGAGCATGCTCAGTGCCAGCCAGGAGCTGAGCGCGCAGCTGTTTGCGTAAGCTGTTCGGTGACCGCACAGATCCCGGCTGGATGAATTGACGGTGTTTCCCAAGGCTTATTAATGTGCGGCAGCGCTTCAAGGCGCCGCCCCAATAATAATGACGACTCAAGGTCGTTCGCCCGCCCATCGGTGTGGAAATAAAAATAATGAATCAGCCTTCACCTGCTGTCGGTACTTGTTTGGACGTTCAGTCCTTCATCAACGCCCAGCCGCTGTCGCGGTATCAGTGGCGAGTGGTGATCCTGTGTTTTCTCATCGTCTTCCTCGACGGCCTCGACACGGCCGCCATGGGCTTCATCGCCCCGGCGCTGTCCCAGGACTGGGGCATCGACCGCGCCAGCCTCGGCCCGGTAATGAGTGCCGCGTTGATCGGCATGGTCTTCGGCGCCCTGGGCTCCGGCCCACTCGCCGACCGCTTCGGGCGCAAGGTGGTGCTGGTGGGGGCGGTGCTGGTGTTTGGGGCCTTCAGCCTGGCCTCGGCCTACAGCAGCAACGTCGATCAACTGCTGATCCTGCGCTTCCTCACCGGTCTCGGCCTGGGCGCCGGCATGCCGAACGCCACGACACTGCTCTCCGAATACACCCCGGAACGCCATAAGTCCCTGCTGGTGACCAGCATGTTCTGCGGCTTCAACCTGGGCATGGCCGGTGGCGGGTTTATCTCGGCCAAGCTGATCCCGGCGTATGGCTGGCACAGCCTGCTGATGATCGGCGGCCTGTTGCCGCTGATCCTCGCGGTGGTGCTGCTGTTCTGGCTGCCGGAGTCGGCGCGTTACCTGGTGGTGCGCAATCGCGGCACCGACAAGGTGCGCAAGACCCTGGCGCCTATCGAGCCGGGCATCGTCGCCCAGGCCTCGAGCTTCAGCGTGCCCGAACAGAAAACCGTCAAGGCGCGCAACGTGTTCGCGGTGATCTTCTCCGGCACCTACAGCGCCGGCACCTTGCTGTTGTGGCTGACGTATTTCATGGGCCTGGTGATTGTTTACCTGCTGACCAGTTGGCTGCCGACCCTGATGCGCGACAGCGGCGCCAGCATGGAACAGGCCGCGTTTATCGGTGCGTTGTTCCAGTTTGGCGGCGTATTGAGTGCGGTCGGCGTGGGCTGGGCGATGGACCGGTTCAATCCGCACAAGGTCATCGGCACTTTCTACCTGCTGGCCGGAGTGTTTGCCTACGCGGTGGGGCAGAGCCTGGGCAATATCACGCTGCTGGCGACTCTGGTGTTGATTGCCGGCATGTGTGTCAACGGTGCGCAGTCGGCGATGCCGTCGCTGGCCGCACGTTTCTACCCGACCCAGGGCCGCGCCACGGGCGTGTCGTGGATGCTCGGCATCGGCCGCTTTGGCGCGATCCTCGGGGCGTGGATGGGCGCGACCTTGCTGGGCCTGGGCTGGAACTTCGAACAGGTGCTGACCGCCCTGGTGATCCCGGCGGCATTGGCCACCACCGCGGTGGTGATCAAGGGCATGGTCAGCCATGCCGACGCTACCTGAAACGGACCGATAGCAAGACAACAATCCGTTCGATAATCGAACACTCAGTCGATTATCGGATTGTTTGGCCCCGACCCCCGGCTTAATCTTCAAGCACTTCGGCGCTGCCTCCAGCGCCTTTTTCGATCGATACCGGGAGCCCACCCCATGGCTGAAATCCTTTCGCTGGCTGATGCGGTAAAGCAGTTCGTGAATGACGGCGACACCGTTGCACTCGAAGGCTTTACTCACCTGATCCCTACGGCGGCAGGTCATGAAATCATTCGTCAGGGCAAGAAAGACCTGACGCTGGTGCGCATGACGCCTGACCTGATCTACGACCAGTTGATCGGCGCCGGCTGTGCACGCAAGCTGATTTTCTCCTGGGGCGGCAACCCGGGCGTGGGTTCACTGCATCGCCTGCGGGACGCCGTTGAAAAGCAATGGCCGCAACCGCTGGAGATCGAAGAGCACAGCCACGCCGACCTGGCCAATGCCTACGTCGCCGGTGCCTCCGGCCTGCCATTCGCGGTGTTGCGCGCCTACGCCGGCTCCGACCTGCCCAAGGTCAACCCGCTGATCAAGACCGTGACCTGCCCCTTCACCGGTGAAGTACTGGCGGCCGTGCCGTCGGTGCGCCCGGACATCACCGTGATCCACGCGCAAAAGGCTGACCGCAAGGGCAACGTGCTGCTGTGGGGCATCCTCGGGGTGCAGAAGGAAGCGGCCCTGGCGGCCAAGCGCTGCATCGTTACCGTTGAAGAAATCGTCGACGACCTCAATGCGCCGATGAACGCCTGCGTGCTGCCGACCTGGGCCCTGACTGCCGTGTGCCATGTGCCGGGTGGCGCGCATCCGTCCTACGCCCACGGTTACACCGAGCGTGACAACCGTTTCTACCAGGCCTGGGACCCCATCGCCCGGGACCGTGAGACGTTTACTGCGTGGATCAACGAATACATCCACGGCACCGCCAATTTCAGTGAATTCCAGGCCAAGCTGGCCACCGCGCAGGAGGCCAAATAATGGCTTACTCGACCAACGAAATGATGACCGTCGCCGCCGCGCGCCGCCTGAAGAACGGTTCGGTGTGCTTCGTCGGCATCGGCCTTCCCTCCAAGGCTGCCAACCTGGCGCGCCTGACGTCGTCGCCGGATGTGGTGCTGATCTACGAGTCCGGCCCGATTGGCGCCAAGCCTTCGGTGCTGCCGCTGTCCATCGGTGACGGCGAGCTGGCTGAAACCGCTGACACCGTGGTGCCGACCGGTGAGATTTTTCGCTACTGGCTGCAGGGCGGGCGCATTGACGTCGGCTTCCTCGGCGCGGCCCAGGTCGACCGTTTCGGCAATATCAACACCACCGTGGTCGGTGACTACCACCAGCCCAAAGTGCGCCTGCCAGGTGCCGGTGGCGCGCCGGAGATCGCCGGCTCCGCGAAGAGCGTGCTGATCATCCTCAAGCAGTCGGCTCGTTCGTTTGTCGACAAGCTGGACTTCATCACTTCGGTCGGTCACGGCGAAGGCGGTGACTCGCGCAAACGCCTGGGTCTGCCAGGCGCCGGTCCTGTAGGGATTATTACCGACCTGTGCATCATGGAGCCGGAGGAGGGCAGCCACGAATTTGTCGTCACCGCCCTGCACCCCGGCGTGACCCGTGAGCAAGTAGTGGCCGCCACCGGTTGGGCGATTCGTTTTGCCGACCAGGTGACCACCAGCGCCGAACCCACCGAGATTGAACTGACTGCCCTGCGCGACCTTGAGGCACGCACCGCTGCCGCCCACGGCCAAGCCCCCGGAGAAGCCTGATGCGCGACGTATTTATCTGTGACGCCATTCGTACCCCCATCGGCCGTTTTGGCGGTGGCTTGTCCACCGTGCGCGCCGATGACCTGGCGGCACTGCCGATCAAGGCGCTGATGGAGCGCAACCCGTCGGTGGAGTGGAGCGCGGTGGACGAAGTGTTCCTCGGCTGCGCCAACCAGGCCGGCGAAGACAACCGCAACGTGGCGCGCATGGCGGCATTGTTGGCGGGTCTTCCGGAGAGCATTCCCGGCGTCACCCTGAACCGCCTGTGCGCTTCGGGCATGGACGCGATCGGCACGGCCTTCCGCGCCATCGCCAGCGGCGAGATGGAACTGGCGATTGCCGGTGGCGTCGAGTCGATGTCCCGCGCGCCGTTCGTGATGGGCAAGGCCGATGCGGCGTTCTCGCGCAACATGAAGCTGGAAGACACCACGATCGGCTGGCGCTTTATCAATCCGTTGATGAAGGCCCAGTACGGCGTCGACCCGATGCCGCAAACCGCTGACAACGTGGCCGACGACTATAAAATCTCCCGCGCCGACCAGGACGCCTTCGCCCTGCGCAGCCAACAACGTACGGCCGCTGCACAGGCCGCCGGTTTCTTCGCCGAAGAAATCGTACCGGTGCGTGTCGCCCACAAAAAAGGCGAAACCGTGGTCGAGCACGACGAGCATCCGCGGGCCGATACCACTCTGGAAGCCCTGGCCAAACTCAAGCCGGTCAACGGCCCGGACAAGACCGTCACCGCAGGCAACGCCTCTGGTGTGAACGATGGTGCCGCTGCGCTGATTCTGGCCTCTGCTGAAGCCGTCAAAAAACACGGCCTGACCGCCCGCGCCCGGGTGCTGGGCATGGCCAGCGCCGGTGTGGCGCCGCGTGTGATGGGCATCGGCCCGGTGCCGGCGGTGCGCAAACTGGTGGAGCGCCTGGGCCTGGCGGTAACTGATTTCGATGTGATCGAACTCAACGAAGCCTTCGCCAGCCAGGGCCTGGCCGTGCTGCGTGAACTGGGGATTGCCGACGACGCACCGCAGGTCAACCCGAACGGCGGCGCGATTGCCCTTGGCCATCCGCTGGGCATGAGCGGTGCGCGCCTGGTACTGACCGCGCTGCATCAGCTGGAAAAAACCGGTGGCAGCAAAGGCCTGGCGACCATGTGCGTCGGTGTGGGCCAAGGCCTGGCCCTGGCAATCGAACGCGTTTGAGACCCACAAGAATAAAGAGGATTGCTCCATGAGTGACAAGCCCGGATACCGGCGCCCGCAAGCGGGTACTCAGCCTGATTACCTGCACCCGGCCTACCAGTCGACGAACCTGCGTTCGCCGTCCAAGCCGTTGGTGTTCCTGCCCCATTCCCTGTCGGAAATCACCGGCCCGACCATCGGCGCCGAGCGCGTCAACGAGAAGGACAACGACCTGACCGCCCAGCACGAAGGCGAACCCCAGGGCGAACGCATCATCATTCACGGGCGCGTGCTGGATGAAAACGGCCTGCCCGTTCCCGGCATCCTCGTGGAAATCTGGCAGGCCAACGCTGCCGGCCGCTACAACCACAAGCGCGACCAGCACGACGCACCGCTGGACCCGAACTTCACCGGCACCGGGCGTACCGTCACCGACGCCGACGGCTGGTACCAGTTCCAGACCATCAAGCCAGGCGCCTACCCGTGGGGCAATCACCACAACGCGTGGCGCCCGGCGCACATCCACTTCTCGCTGTTCGGCCCGAGTGTGCTGACGCGGTTGGTGACGCAGATGTATTTCCCCGGTGACCCGCTGCTGGCCTACGACCCAATCTACAACTGCGTCCCGGACACGTCCGCCAAGGAGCGCCTGATCGCCTCGTTCGATCTGGAAAAAACCATTCCGCACTATGCCCTCGGCTACCGCTGGGACATCGTCCTGCGCGGCCGCGACGCCACGCCGATGGAGAAATGAGATGAGCCTCAACGCGACTACTTCCCACACCGTCGGGCCGTATTACCACATCGGCCTGACCTGGCTGAACCGCGAAGACCTGACCGTTGCCGCCACCCTCGGCGAGCGCGTGGCGATCACCGGGCAGGTGGTGGATGGCAATGGCGATGTGGTCAACGACGCCATGCTGGAAGTCTGGCAGGCCAATGCGGCCGGCAAGTACGACCATCCCGAGGATGAGCAGGACAAACCGGTGGACCCGAACTTCGAAGGCTTTGGCCGGGTGCCGGTGGATGCCGAAGGGCGGTTTCGCTTTACCACCATCAAGCCGGGCAGTGTGCCGGGGTTGAAGGGCACGACCCAGGCGCCGCACCTGGTGGTGCTGGTGTTTGCCCGTGGGCTGGTGAAGCACCTGCTGACGCGGATTTACTTTGACGGTGAAGCGGCGAATGGGGATGACGCGCTGCTGGCGTGTGTGCCGCAGGAGCGCCGCCGCACGTTGATCGCCAAGGCGGATGCGGCGGGTGTGTATCAGTGGAATGTGATTTTGCAGGGCACAGACGAAGAGACGGTGTTCTTCGATTATTGAGTGGGTTGCGGATTTATCGCAGGCAAGCCAGCTCCCACAGGGGAATGCATTCCAAATGTGGGAGCCGGGCTTGCCCGCGATGAGGCCGGCCCAGGCAACAAATATCCAAAAGTCTGCTTGCGGAACATGGTTGTTGCAAAGTATGTCTAGGCTATAACCGTTCCCACTGAGTGAAAAAACATGACAACAAAAACCAGCCACTACACCGGAGAAGAACGCAGCAAAAGGATTTTTGCGATTGTCGGTGCCTCTTCCGGCAACCTCGTCGAATGGTTCGACTTCTACGTCTATGCCTTCTGCGCCATCTATTTCGCCCCGGCGTTTTTCCCGTCGGACGACCCCACCGTGCAACTGCTGAACACCGCCGGCGTGTTCGCCGCCGGCTTCCTGATGCGCCCCATCGGCGGCTGGCTGTTCGGCCGGGTGGCGGATAAACACGGTCGCAAGAATTCCATGATGATCTCGGTGCTGATGATGTGCGCCGGTTCCCTGGTCATCGCCTTTTTGCCCACCTACAAAGACATCGGCGCCTGGGCCCCGGCCCTGCTGTTGGTCGCCCGGTTGTTCCAGGGCCTGTCGGTCGGCGGCGAATACGGCACCACCGCCACCTACATGAGTGAAGTCGCCCTCAAGGGCCAGCGCGGGTTCTTCGCCTCGTTCCAGTACGTGACCCTGATCGGCGGGCAACTGCTGGCGGTGTTGGTGGTGGTGATCCTGCAACAGATCCTCACCGAAGAAGAACTGCGGGCCTGGGGCTGGCGCATTCCGTTTGTGATCGGCGCCATTGCGGCGGTGATCTCGCTGTTGCTGCGTCGCACCCTGAAAGAAACCACCAGCAAGGAAATGCGTGAAGACAAGGACGCCGGCAGCATTGCCGCGCTGTTCCGCGATCACAAGGCGGCGTTTATCACTGTGCTCGGCTACACCGCCGGCGGCTCGCTGATTTTCTACACGTTCACCACCTACATGCAGAAGTACCTGGTGAACACCGCCGGGATGCACGCCAAGACCGCCAGCTACATCATGACCGGCGCGCTGTTCTTCTACATGTGCATGCAGCCGGTGTTCGGCATGCTGGCGGACAAGATTGGCCGCCGTAACTCGATGCTGTGGTTCGGCGCCCTGGGCACGCTGTGCACTGTACCCATCCTGTTGACCCTGAAAACCGTCAGCAGCCCGTTCCTGGCTTTTGTGCTGATCACCCTGGCCCTGGCCATCGTGAGCTTCTACACCTCCATCAGCGGCCTGGTGAAAGCCGAAATGTTCCCGCCACAAGTACGCGCACTGGGCGTGGGCCTGGCGTATGCGGTGGCGAACGCGATCTTCGGTGGTTCGGCGGAGTATGTGGCCTTGGGTCTCAAGTCCATGGGCATGGAGAACACCTTCTACTGGTACGTCACGGCGATGATGGCGGTGGCGTTCCTGTTCAGCTTGCGCCTGCCCAAAGAGGCGGCGTATTTGCACCACGATCTGTAACCGGCTGGCGCATGCCCGTTGCCGGGTATGCGCCACCTAGGGATGTGTTATGACTATGCGCACGAGCAACCAACTGTTCGACGCCTACTTCACCGCCAACGGCATGGCCGAAGTGTTCTGCGACCAGGGGCGTTTGCAGGGCATGCTGGATTTCGAAGCGGCGCTGGCCCGGGCCGAGGCTCAGGTCGGGTTGATTCCGCAAGCGGCCGTCGCGCCCATTGCCCAGGCCTGCCTGGCTTCTCTCTACGACGTAGATGCCCTCGGCGACGCCATCGCCACCGCAGGCAACTCCGCGATTCCCTTGGTCAAGGCCCTCGGCAAGTTGATCGCCAGCGAAGATGCCGGCGCCGAACGTTATGTGCATCTGGGCGCTACCAGCCAGGATGTGATGGACACCGGCCTGGTGCTGCAACTGCGCAGTGCGGTCGAGCTGATCGAACATGATCTGGCGCGGTTGGGGGACATTCTTGCCGCCCAGGCCCAGCGTTACGGGACAACTCCTTTGGCGGGCCGGACCTGGCTGCAGCATGCAACGCCGGTCACGCTGGGCATGAAGATCGCCGGTTGGCTCGGCGCAGTCACCCGCAACCGGCAACGTCTCAGTGAGCTGAAGCCGCGTTTGCTGGTGCTGCAATTTGGCGGTGCTTCCGGAACCCTGGCGGCCCTCGGCGAACAGGCGATGCCGGTGGCGCAAGCACTGGCCGCCGAGTTGCAGCTGGGCCTGCCGGAGCAACCCTGGCATACCCAGCGCGACCGCCTGGTGGAGTTTGCCTCGGTGCTCGGTTTGATCGCCGGCAGCCTCGGCAAGCTGGGTCGCGACATCAGCCTGCTGATGCAGACCGAAGCGGCGGAAGTGTTTGAGCCGTCGGCCCCCGGCAAGGGCGGCTCTTCGACCATGCCCCACAAGCGCAACCCGGTGGGCGCTGCCGTGCTGATCAGCGCTGCCACGCGAGTGCCCGGCCTGGTGGCAACGATGTTCAGCGCGATGCCCCAGGAACACGAACGCAGCCTGGGCCTGTGGCACGCCGAATGGGAAACCCTGCCGGAGATTTGCCGGCTGGTATCCGGTGCATTGCATCAGGCGCTGCTGGTCAGCGAAGGCCTGGAAGTCGACCCCCGGCGCATGGTCCAAAACCTTGATCTGACCCAGGGCCTGGTACTGGCCGAAGCGGTCAGCATCGTCCTCGCCCAGCGCCTGGGCCGCGAAACCGCGCACCATCTGCTGGAACAATGCTGCAAACACGCCGTCGCCGACGGGCGCCACCTGCGGGCGGTGCTGGGGGATGAACCGCAAGTGACTGCCGAGCTTTCGGCGGCCGAACTCGATCGCCTGCTGGACCCGGCGCACTACCTGGGCCAGGCGCACACCTGGGTCACCCGGGCCGTGGCCGAACATTTTGCTTTGACTGCCTGAGGAGGCTGCTGTGGGATTTGTACAACTCGCCGATGGCGAACTGAACTACCAACTCGATGGCCCCGAAGATGCACCGGTACTGGTGCTGTCCAACTCCCTGGGCACCGACCTGCATATGTGGGACATCCAGATCGAGGCGTTCACCCAGTACTTCCGGGTGCTGCGTTTCGACACCCGCGGCCATGGCAAGTCGCTGGTCACCGAAGGTCCCTACAGCATCGAGCAGTTGGGCCGTGACGTGTTGGCGCTGTTGGATGCGTTGCAGATCGAGCGCGCGCATTTCTGCGGGTTGTCCATGGGCGGCCTGATCGGCCAGTGGCTGGGGATCAACGCGGGTGAGCGTTTGCGCCGGCTGGTGGTGTGCAACACCGCCGCGAAGATCGGCACGCCCGAGATCTGGAACCCGCGGATCGAGATGGTCCTGCGCGACGGTGCGGCCGCGATGGTTGCCCTGCGTGATGCGTCAATTGCCCGCTGGTTCACCGCCGACTTCGCCGAGGCTCATCCTGACCAGGCCAAGCTGATCACCGATATGCTGGCGGCGACTGATCCCCAGGGTTATGCCGCAAACTGCGCGGCCGTGCGCGACGCGGATTTCCGCGAGCAACTGGCGTCGATCAAGGTGCCGACCCTGGTGATCGCAGGCAGCGAAGATGCGGTGACGCCGCCGGCGGGTGGGCACTTTATCCAGGCGCATGTGCAGGGCGCCGAGTATGCCGAGTTCTATGCCGCGCACTTGTCCAACGTGCAAGCCGGTGCGGCGTTCAGCGACCGTGTGCTGGAATTTCTGCTATCGCGCTGAGTATCGCTGAACCCTGTGGCGAGGGAGCTTGCTCCCGTTGGGCTGCGTAGCAGCCCCTGAGCAGCCGCAACCCAACTATTTGTAAAACCCTGCAGCGGCCTCACTGGGGTCGCTGCGCGACCCAACGGGAGCAAGCTCCCTCGCCACAGGTATGTGCCTGTCGTCACCGTTGCATGAGGAGCGTTTTGTGGACGAGAAACAACGTTATGCCGAAGGCCTGCAAGTGCGCCGCGAAGTGCTGGGCGACGCCCACGTCGACCGCAGCCTCAACGCCCTGACCGAATTCAACAGCGAGTTCCAGGAAATGATCACCCGCCACGCCTGGGGTGACATCTGGACCCGCCCGGGGCTGCCGCGGCATACCCGCAGCCTGATCACCATCGCCATGCTCATCGGCATGAACCGCAGCGAAGAGCTGAAGCTGCACCTGCGCGCCGCCGCGAGCAACGGTGTGACCCGCGCCGAGATCAAGGAAGTGCTGATGCAGAGCGCGATCTATTGCGGGATTCCGGCGGCCAATGCGACGTTTCACTTGGCCGAGTCGGTGTGGGATGAGTTGGGGGTAGAGTCGCGCGCCTAGTGCGAGTCAGCGTCCCACACCCAATTCCACACACCTGGCAGGTGCACGACTTCGTCGGCGCTTTTTACCGTGCGGGCCATGGCGGCTCGCTGCAAGGTTGCCCGGTCGGTGTAGAAAGGCTGTGTGGCGAGGGGCACGCCATTGATATGGGCGCTGTCCAGCAGGATTTGCAGGTATTCCTTCAAGTGCCAGGCGGTGTAGCGGTTGATATCGTGGAAGGTCACCACCACCGGGATCACGCCGTCCACCGTCGGTAATTCGCCTTTGGCGATGCGCTCGCGCACCACCGAGAGTTGGCGTATCAGGTTTTCCCGTCGACGCGGGCTGCCGTTGAACACCCAGATCACCCCATCGTTTGCACTCAGGTCGGTCAGCAACACATGCATGCCGTGTTGCTGATAGGCGGCGAAGGTGCGCTTGTCATAGTTCCAGAACGGCGGGCGTACCAGTGTGGGCGGTTGGCCGGTGATGGAGGTGAGGGTCGACGAACCCAGGCTGAGGTAGTGCTCCAGTTCAGCCGGATTCTGCAAGCGATGGTTGCTGTGCCACGGGGTCGCGGTGTGGAAGCCCAGGATATGGCCGGCCGCGTATTCGCGCTCCATGGTCTTGTAGCCCCGCGGGTTGCCGCCGGAGCGGGGCGCCTCGGTCTGCAGGAAGAACACCGCCTTGATCCCCGGCTGTATCGGGTTGTTCGCCAGGTCCGCCATCACCGAACGGCTGGGGTTCATGAAGCCCGAGGCGCTGGGGCCGTCATCGAAGGTCAGCAAAAAACGGATCGGCGCCTCGGTTTTCAGGCGTTGTTCGGTTTGCGGTGTCAGCGCCAGGGGCGGGCCGATGCAACCGCTGAGGCTCAGGGCCAGGGCTAGTGCGGCCGATACGGTGGCGAAGTGTTTCATGGCGGACTCGAATGACATTGGCTGCTGGGGCGGGTCATCCATGACACGCGCGCACCATACAACAAGACTGTCGAGGCTTTACAGCAGGCTTATCGGGTAACTGACGATCAACCGGTTTTCATCAAACTCGTTGTTGTTGTAGTCCCGGCGCATGCTGGAGTTACGCCAGCGCACATTGAGATTCTTCAGCGCTCCGCTCTGCACCACGTAGGCCACTTCACTTTCCCGTCCCCATTCCTTGCCATCGGTCACCGTGCCGCTGTGTACGTTGCTGCCGCTGATGTAGCGGTTCATCAGCGTGAGGCCCGGAATACCCAGGGCGGCGAAGTTATAGTCATGGCGTACCTGCCAGGATTTTTCTTGGGCGTTGTCGTAGCTGGCGTTGTAGCTGTCGTTGGCCAGGGTGCCGCCGCTGGTGCCGTTGACGCGCATCCAGGCGCTGTTGCCGGTGAGTTTTTGCAGGCCGACGTAGAACGTGTTGCCGCCGTATCGGGCCGAGAACAGTCCGGACCAGGTCTTGTTGTCGAGGTCACCGGCGCGGGCGCTGCCGTCGTCCTTGCCATAGAAGAACCCGAGGTTGGCGCCCAGGGTCCAGTCGCCCACCGGTTGGCTGTGGATCAGGTTGAGGTATTGCTGGCTGTAGATGTCCTTGAGTTGGGCGTTCCACACACCGATCTGGGTGCGTTTGTCGTTGAAGGCATATTCGCCGCCCTGGAAGTTGAAGCGGTCGGAGGTGAACGCGGTTTTCCCGAACATGGACATGTCGGTCATGCTGCTGTCGTCCCGTGGGCTGTTGGCGCGGAACTGGCCGCCGTACAGGGTCAGGCCGTCGATTTCCTTGGAGGTGATTTGCCCGCCGCGCAGGGTTTGCGGGAGCGAGCGGCCATCGTCCGAACGCAGGATCGGCAGCACCGGCATCCATTCGCCGACTTTCACTTCTGTCTTTGAAACCCGTGCCTTGAACGCCACGCCCAGACGCCCGAATTCATCCGCCGGACGGCCATCGTGGTCCAGCGGCAACAGCTGGGTGCCACCCGTGCCGCGTCCGCCATCGAGCTTCAATGAGTACAGGCCCAGTACATCCACGCCGAAACCGACGGTGCCCTGGGTAAAGCCGGATTTGGCGTCGAGGATGAAACTTTGCGTCCACTCCTGTGCGCCGCCCTGGGTCTTGGTGGGATTGGTGTAGTTGCGGTTGAAGAAGAAATTACGCAGGTTGAGGTTGGCGCTGGCGTCTTCCAGGAAGCCGTGTTCTTCAGCGACAACAGGGAGGGCAATGCTGGCGACAGCGGTTGCCAGCAAAAGCCGGCGCGGGTTGAAAGTGCTCATGGTGTCAGACCTGTTGTTATTGGGGTTATGCAGGTGGCGGCCATGGTGCGGGGCGGTGCGGGGG
>NZ_JACAOM010000049.1:0-9995 GCF_013386245.1 Pseudomonas sp. 21615526
GCGAAGGCGGTGGGTCAGTCAACATTTTCAGTGACTGACACACCGCCTTCGCGAGCAAGCCCGCTCCCACATTTTGATCGGTGTTCGGCTCAAGATCGTCAGATCAACCGCGCCGCCACCAACCAGTCCGCCACCGCCTGGAACGAAGCATCCGGCACCGGATCCCCCGGCACCGTCTTGCGCGCAATCGCTTCCGCCAAGCCCTTGTCCGGCGCTTGCGGTATCCCTAAATCAAACGCCTCCTGCAACATCCCCAACGCTTCCTCCGGCGAAGCGCGGCACACCACCACCGGCACCGGCGTTTCACCACGCACATAACGCACGCCTATCACCCAGCCATCGGTGGTGCCGATCATCATCGACGCCCGGCCCAACCCCAGCTTGGTGGCCAGCGCCTGCATCTCCTGGCGCTGGCGTCGCCGTTCGCTCTTGATCAACGGGTCGCCGTCAATGTCCTTGCGCTCGCGCTTGGTCTCGCTGCGGGTCATTTTCATGTCGCGGCCGAACAGCCAGCGTTGCATCAACACATCCACCCCGCCCACCAGGATGAAGGCCGCGAGTACGGTAAACACCAGCGGCTTGAGCACCAGGAAAAATGTCGACTCGATACACCCCGCGCCACACCGCGACGACTCCATCAACGCTTGCAACGCATGCCGCCCCACCACGTAGAACGCCACGGCCAGCACATGCACCTTGATCAGGCCCTTGATGAATTCCACAAAGTTGCGCAGGGCAAACAGCTTCTTGAAGCCTTCCGCCGGGTTGATACGCTTGAACTCCGGCTTGATTGGCTCCACGGAAAACACAAAGCCGCGCATGGTGATGATATTGGTCAGGATCACCACCCCGGTGGTCACCGCCATCACCGGCAGGGTGATGCCGATCACCAGTTGCTCGGCATGGTCCAGCACCCGTGGCCAAACCGTGGCGAAGGGTTCGATGTAGATCTGCGCAGTGAGGTCGATCAGCGCCGTGACCTGGGCCTGGGCCCGGGGCGCGAGGATGGAAATGCACAGGGTGCAGAACAGGATGACCATGCCCGAGACCAAGTCCTGGCTCTTGGCGACCTGGCCTTTCTTTCGTGCGTCCTTGAGTTTTTTATCCGTGGCCGGCTGGGACTTCTCTTCGCTGGTATCGCCCATGCGCTACTCCATGCCCGCCAGGGTTTTCAGCAGCTCCACGGTGCCGCGAAATTCCGCCAACTGGTCCAGCATCAACGGAATCAGGAAGCCGATGTAGATCACCATCAGGATCGAGAAAAACAGGTTTTTCACCGGCAACGACAGGTCGAAAATATGCAGGTTCGGCGCCATCCGCGACAGGTACGCCAGCATCAAATCAGTGACCAGCAGCGAGATGATCAGCGGCGACACCATCAGCACCCCGACGCGCATGATCTGGTCGAGAATCGACAACACCGCCAGCAACGCCGAGCTGGCAAATACCGGTGTAAACGCGGTCACCGGCCACAGCTGGTAGCTGTGGTAATAACCGTCGACCATCAGGATAAAACCGCCGGACATGAAGAACAGCGTGATCAACATCACCGTCAGCAAGGTGGACATCACACTCGACTCCCCGGTGGACAACGGGTCCACCAGTTGCGCCATGGTCGAACCGCGCTGCAGGTCGATCAACTCCCCCGCCACTTCCGCCGCCCAGAACGGAATGCCGAACAACAGGCCGATCAGGATACCGATCAGGAATTCCTTGATCAGCAACCCGGCGATAAACAGGCTGTCGTGGTTGGGCATCGAGGTCATGGCGTCGAACACCGGCATGAACATCGGGATCGAAATCGCCACGGCCACGCAGCCGCGAATCATTCCGGTGAGCCCGAGGCGGTTGAACGCCGGGGTGATCACCACCACGCCCATGGCCCGGCAGGCCGCCAGCGAGGCCGAGCTGATCACCGGGTAGGCGACTTCGAGAAACTGTGCGGTAAGGCTGGCATCCATGGGCGGTCAGCGCGTCCACAAGGGAAAATTGTCCAGCACCTGGCTGCCGAGTTCCGCCACTTGCCCGGCCAGCACCGGGCCGAGAAACACGATAGTCAACAATACCGCCACCAGCTTCACCACCTGGGGCAGGGTCTGGTCCTGGATCTGGGTCAGCGCCTGGAACAGGCCCACGCTCAAACCCACGATGATCGCCACCCCCAGCGCAGGCGCGGAGAGCATCAGCACGGTCATCAGTGCCTGTTTCATCAATGACAGGAAAACGTCCTGGCCCATGGGTCGTGCCTCAGCCGTAACTCAGAATCAAACCGTGCATCAGGCGCGACCAGCCGCTCAATGACACGAACAGGAAGATTTTCAGCGGGATCGAAATCAGGTTCGGCGAGACCATCGACATGCCCATCGCCATCAGCACGTTGGACACCAGCAAGTCCACCACCAGGAACGGGATGTACAGCAGGAACCCGATCTCGAAGGCCCGGGTCAGCTCCGAACTGACAAACGCCGGGATCAGCACCACCAGGTCGTCATCCCGCAGGTCGGCACGGGCTTCCGGCGACCAGATGGTCTCGGTGGCCTGCACAAAAAAGCCGCGCTCGGACTCGTTGGCAAACCGTGCCAGGTGCGCCTGTAGCGGCGGGCGCAAGGCGTCGCCGAGGTCCTTGAGTTGCTCGACGTGCTCGATATTCAGGTCGCGGCCCTCTACCTGGCGGTACATGTCGCCAATCAACGGCGTGGTGACGTACACCGAGAGAATCAGCGCGATGCCGTACAGCACCAGGTTCGGCGGCGTCTGCTGCACGCCCAGGGCGTTGCGGATCAGGAACAGCACCACCGAGATTTTCATGAAGCCGGTGAGGGTCACCACCGCCAACGGGATCAACCCGATGGTGGCAACCACCAGGATGATCTCGATCAGGTTCGGCTGATAACCGGTCATGGGGTGGCGAAACTCAGCAGGCGCACGCCCAGGCCGTCACCGATTTTCACCAGTTGGCCCTGGCCGACGCGACGGCCGTTGACCATCAGGTCGACGCCATCCACGGTCGGCGTATTCAGTTGCAGCAGGCTGCCCGCCCCCAGTTCCCGCAGTTGCGCCAGGGTCAGTTCCAGGCTGCCGACCTGGCACACCAGCTTGAGGGGCAAATCGTCCAGGGCCGCGGCGGCATCGACGTCAGTCATTGTGTTCTCCATGTCCAAAAGGGGCGTGTTCAGAGGTTCCTGCACCTGCAGCGACGAGCCGTCGCGCTGGCAGCGGGCTTGCAGGCGGCCCTCAAGGTCCAGCAGCCAGCCGCTGCCGGGTTCGAGCATCAGCACATCGCCGGGCTGCAGGCTGCGCAGCTCGCCGAGGCTCAACCATTGCCGCCCGGCCACTACCGACAGCGTGTGGCGCAGCGCCGGCAACGGGTCGGCGTCGATCTGGCCGTGCTGCTCCAGCAACTGGCCCACCAGCACTGCAGCGCTTTCACTCAAGTCCAGTTGGGCGGCCATCGGCGGGTTGTTGCCGAAGGTCAATGTCAGTGCCAGATGCACTGCATAAGGCCGCAGGTCGTCACTGGTTTCGAGCAGTTGCACGGGGTGGCCGAGCAACGGTTCGAGGCGCTCGATCAGGTCCAGCACGGCCAGTTCCAGCAGCAGCGAACGCGGTAATGCCGGCAGCACTTGCGCGTCGAACTGCAACGCCAGCGGCACCAGTACTTGTTCCAGGGCGGCAGCCGAGAGTCGCAAGCGCACCGGTGACTGGCCGAGCAACAGCAACACATCCCGGGGTGTTTTCAGCGGCTGGGGATCGGCGGCCCAGGCGACGCTCAGATCCTGCCCGGCGCAGCGGCCCTGCCACGCATGGCGCCGGCGGTGCAATTGGTTATGCAGCGTGAGCAGCGCCGGGTCGTAGTGCTCAAGCCAGGGCGCCAACGGGTCGGCAAGGGCCACGATCATGTGCCGAGTCCTTGTTCTTCACGCAGCTCGCCGGCCACCCGTTCGCTGCTTTCACGCCCGTCCAGCAGGCTTTGCCAGGCATCGGACTGGCGCTGGCGGCTCAGGCGCTCCTGGCGAAACAGCTCACGCTCACGCTCCTGGGTTTGCAGGGTACTGGACACGTGGCTGACGTCGCCTTCAAGCACCTGCTCATCGTCGGCCAAGCCCCGCAGGCGATCCTGGGCGGCCTGCCAACTGGCCACCGACAGGCCTTCGGTGAGGGAGGCGTAAATCTCGCCGGCTTCATGGGCAACGGCCTCACGGTGCAGGCGCAGTTGTTCCTTGGCGTCGGTCAAGGCGCCGCGGGTTTGCGCGCAGCGTTGCTGTTGCGCCGCCAACTGGCTCGCCGCCCGCTGTTCGCGCAGCACCCGCAGGGTTTGCAGGGTGCGGAGTTGTTCAGTCTTCATCGGTTCTTTTCTCCATCGTCATACCAACAGCGCACTCACTGAGTGCATGAAGATCGAATGTGGGAGCTGTCGAGCCCCGGCGAGGCTGCGATAGCGGTGGGTCAGGCAACATTGATGTTGGCTGTGCTGACGCCATCGCAGCCTCGCTGAAGCTCGACAGCTCCCACACTGGAGCTTGCTGCGCTTTCGGGCTCATGCCAGCACCTGGCGCATGCGGATCAAGGTGTGTTCGGGGCTGCTGGGTTCGTCGGCGTTCTGGCGCAGGAAGGCTTCGATTGCCCCATGGCGGGTGATCGCTTCGTCGGCCAGGGGGTCGCTGCCGGCGGAGTACTCGCCGACGCGGATCAGCATTTCGATCTCGCCGTAGCGCGCCATCAATTCACGGATGCGCATCGCCAGGCGCTTGTGTTCGTCACCGGCGACCTGCTCCATCAAGCGGCTGCGGCTGCGCAGCACGTCCACCGCCGGGAAATAGTTGCGCTGCGCCAGTTCGGCGCTGAGGGCGATATGCCCGTCGAGGATCGAACGCGCTTCCTCCGCCACCGGATCGCTGGCGGCGTCGCCTTCGGTGAGCACGGTGTACAGCGCGGTGATGCTGCCGGCAGGGCCCGGGCCGGCGCGCTCGAGCAACTTGGGCAAGGTGGCAAAAAACGACGGCGGATAACCGCGGCGGGTCGGCGGTTCACCCACGGCCAGGCCAATTTCGCGCTGGGCGCGGGCGAACCGCGTGAGGCTGTCCATCAACAGCAGTACATTGCGGCCCTGGTCGCGGTGGTACTCGGCCAGGGTGGTGGCGACAAATGCCGCGCGCACCCGCTCGGCGGCCGGGCGGTCGGAGGTGGCGACGACAGCAACGGTGCGTGCGCGGGCCGTGGCGTCCAGTTGCACGTCCAGCAGTTCGCGCACTTCCCTGCCCCGCTCGCCGATCAAACCGATGACAATCACATCGGCCTCGCTGTTGCGGATGATGCTCGCCAACAAGGAGGATTTGCCCACACCGGGCTCGCCGAAGATGCCCATGCGCTGGCCCTGGGCGAGGGTCAGCAAGCCGTCGATGGAGCGGATGCCCAACGCCATGGAGCGCACGATCAATTGCCGGGAGAACGGGGCCGGTGGCTCGGCATGCAAGGGGTAGGTCTGCAGGTTCAGGGTTGGCGGTACACCGTCACCGTCGAGAAACTCGCCCATGGGGCTGATCACTCGCCCCAATTGCGCATCGCCCACGGCCACACCCAGGCTTTCGCCGGTGGCAGTGATTTGCGTGCGGGTCGACAGGCCTTCCATGGAACCGATGGGCGACAGGATCGCTTCGTCGCCATCAAAACCGATCACTTCGGCGCTGAGGCTGCGACCACTGACCGGGTCGCGCAGGTGGCACAGCTCACCGATGCTCGCGCCCGCCACGCTGGCCCGCAGCAACACCCCGCGAATGCTCAGCACCGTGCCCTGCATCGGACGCAAGCGGGCCTGGGACAGCCGCTCGGTCAGGCGCGGCAGCAGTTGATCGAGGTTCATGCCACGCCCTCTTCGGCAAAGGGCAACAGGCTGCGGCGCAGGCTTTGCAGTTGCGCCTCCAGCCCCAGCTCAACCGAACCCGCCGGGCTGCTCAGGCGGGCCTGGCCGGCGCCCAGTTGCGCATCGGCCTCCACGGCGATGCCGTCCTTGAGCAACTGTGGGCGCAGGGCATTCACTTCGGCGGGCGGCACCCACAACGTCAAGGCCTGGCCCTGGCGAAACGCGCTCAGGGCCTGGCGTGTACAACGCACCACGCGGTCGGTGTCATCCAGTTCGCCGAGTACTTCACGCACGATGCCCAGGGCCAGGTCCGCCAGCGACGCCTCAAGCCCGGCCAGGTAATGCTGGACCTGGGCCTGGGTTTCCAGCAGCAACTGTGCAACCTGTTCGGCACCTTCGCGGCGCGCACTTTCAAAACCCTCGGCGCGGGCGGTGTGCAGCCATTGGTCGCTGTCGGCCTTGATCTGCTCGGCGTGCGCCCTGGCGGCTTGCACAAAGGCAAAGCCATCGGTCCATAACGCCGCTTCATCGGCGCGCAAAATCCGCGCGGCCGGACGGCTGGGTAATTCACTCATGGGCAAGCTCCTCGGCGAGTAACCGGGCGGCGACGGTCTGGACGATCTCCAGGTCGCGGGGCAAGCGCCCGCTGTAGCCCTTGGGTGCGACAAACCGCAGGGGCAGCCAGCCTTGCAACTCGGCAGGCTGGGCTTGCAGCCAGGCGGCGACACAGGTGAGGCCATCGCGGTCGATGGCGTCGATCAACTCGGCGGGCTCGCGCAGCAGGTCGGCCGCGCCGCCCAACTGCCGGTGCGCGAGGGCCAGGGCAAAGGCTTCCTGGCCAAGGCCCTCGCGCAATTCATTGACCACTTCGCGGCGGATCTCCCGGCTCAGGGTCGAGCCATGCCAGATCGCACCACACAGCCTGGGCAGACGCGCAAATTGCGCCGGGCTCAGCAGCAGCACCGGCAAATCAGCGGCGGGCGGCGTGACCAGATGCGCCAGCGGCGCCAGCTGATAATGGCTGGCCAGCAGTTGCTCCAGCCGCGAGCGAAAACGCGGCTGCCCATGCAGGGCTTGCAGCACCTCGACCGGCAGGCCTTCGCCAAAACACTCGCCAAGGCTTTGCTCGCGCACAAACTGCAACGGCTGGGCGATCAGCCCCTGCCAACGCTCAACCAGGCTCATTCACCCTCCTTGAGCACATACAACGCCTGGGCCTGGCGCCGCGCCCATTGCTGGCGGGCCAACACACCACCCGCGCCGAGGGCGAGCAGCAGCAAGCCACCGAACAGCAACCGCGCCTGGTTGAGGTTGTCTTCCAACAGCCACAGGCCCATGAAACGCGCGAGTCGCGGTTGCGCCGGGTTCTGGCTGATGGACACCGCGGCCTTGATCGCGGTCACCGACACACCGTCATAGCTCAGGCCGGAAATGCCGTTGGCAACCAGGGTCTTGATCTGCGGAATCAGCGTGTTGATGTCGGTGCCCGGGTCGTAGCGCACCAGCACCGAGGCCGACGACGGCGAAATCACCCGCTTGAGCAGGTCATTGTCCGGCAGCACCACGTGCACCCGCGCCGAGACGATGCCGTCGATCTGCGACACCGAGTGGGACAGTTCTTCGCTCAAGGCATAGATCATCTGCGCCCGCTCCTGCACCGGCGACGACACCAGGCCATTGCCCTTGAACACCTCGCCCATGTTGGAAAAGCTCTGCTGCGGCAGGCCGGCGTTGTCCAGCAGGGTCATGGCCTCGGCGAAGCGCTGTTCGTCGACCACCACTTTCAACTGGCCGTTGTCCTGCACCTTGCGCGTCGCCGGGATGCCGTCGCGCAGCAGCACCGCGACCATGGCGTTGGCGTCGCGCTCGCTGAGGTTGGTGTAGAGGTCCATGTCGCAGGCCTGCAAGAGGCTGGCGAGCACGCCGATCAGCAGCAGGCGCAGGGCACGATTCGGGCTTGGCATGGCGTTATTGACCCTTGAGCAGCGTGTTGGCGGAACCGGAAATCTGCGTCGCACCGCGCACCACCATCTGGGTTTCGATGGAGTAGTCGAACATCTTGCCCAGTGAATGGACGATCTGGTCGACCTGCTGCTCGGCAACTTTCTTGCCCGGTTCTGCGTTGGGCGAGGCACCCGAGGTGCGGATATCCGCAGCGGCCACTTGCGGCGGCGCCGAGGGGTTATTGGTGAGCAAATCGGCGCGCTCGGAAAAGGTCCGGGAGCGGTCGATAAAACTGTTCAGGCGCTCCATCAGCCCCGAGCCGATCTGATGGGGGCTGGCGCCCTCGGGCATGCCCTTGGCCGTATTGGCCATGTGCTCGAACAGATTCTGCGAGGCCCCGGCGGGCCCCGCGCCGGCGGACGGCGGCAAGGCCGTGGCGCTGGCAGCGAGACTGATGGTCATGGGTGCGCCCTACTCTTCGTCGTCATCGGACATGGCGTCATTCAGCATTTCCTGGGCCTTGGGCATGATGATGAATTGGCCGCCGATGGTGACCGCCTGGGTGATCAGGGCATCGGTGAATTCGGCGTCGGTCATCTCCGGTTTATCGGCGCTCTTGGCGTTGTCCACCGCGGCGTTGAACTTGGCTTCAGGGCTGGCGCCACCGGGGGCGAGGTTGCTGTCTACGGCGGTTACGGACATGGTCATGCTCCTTTACTGGGGTTGGGGTGAATCAAGGGGTTTCAGTGCTCACCTGGGCGCCGCGAAACACCCGCACGCCGTGCTCGCGCGCCACAACAGGCGCGGCGGCCTTGGGCTGCAGGTGATCCACATGCTGCTGGACCAGCGCCAGGTACGGCGGCGGCCCGGAGACGAAGACTTCATCGCCCTCGGGGCCGTTACGCATCGATAACTGCTGGCCGAACACATCGAGGTTGTTCAGATAGGCCTGCAACTGATCCAGGTTCAGGGCGCTGGCCTTGAACAGCCTGGTGGTGATTTCATCGCTGGCATTGAGGTACAGCAGGTTGCCGTCGAAATACCAGGTCAGGCCATTGGTGCTGCACAGCGTCTGCAAAAACTCCCCGGCGGTGGCTGCACGCACGGTGCTGCGGGCCTTGCCGCGGACCTTGTCGGAGAGCACCAGCGGGATATCGAGGTTGTGGCCGAACTCTTCGAGGGCGGCGCGCACGTCCTGGTCCACCAGCACATAGGCGTAGGGTTTGGCGAACCATTCGGGCTCTTCGTCGGCGTGGGCGATCGAGGCACCCAACAGCACCGACAGACATAGGAGCGCCATGGAAAATATGCTTACATGACGTCCGCCTTCGCCCAACGAGTTGTGACGATGACCAAACACTTTTTGCTTGCCGGCAGCCTGTTGCTGGCTGCCTGTTCCAATACTGCGCCGAGCGATTCCGACCGCTCGCTGAAGCTGGCCGACGACCTGAACAAACGCGGCGACTACGCCAGCGCGGCGGCGCTGTACGAACGTGCGGCCCAGCAACCGGGCGCAAGCATCGACTTGTGGCTCAAACTCGGCCAGGCACGGCTCGACGGCAACGACGCGGTCGGTGCCGAGCGCGCCTTCCAACAGGCCCTCGGCCTTCAAGCCCACAACGCCGACGCCCTGCTGGGACTGGGCACCGCGCAACTGCGCCTTGGCAAAAGCCAACGCGCCGTGACCGCCCTGGGCCAGGCCGCCGAGGCCAGCCAGTCGCCGGTCGCCTACACCCGACTGGGCATTGCCCAGGTGTTGAACGGCCAGGCCGTCGCGGCACAAACCGCGTTCGCCAAAAGCCTGGGCCTGCAACCCGACGACCTCGACAGCCGCTGCAACCTGGCCCTGGCCTACGCCCTTGGCGGCCAGGCGCAGCAGGCCTTGGACACCATCGCCCCCGTCACCCAATCGCCCCGCGCGTTGCCACGGCATCAGCGTAATGAGTTGTTGGTGCTGGTGTTGGCGGGTTACGAACAACGGGTGGCCAGCTTGCCGCTGGACGATATTCCGGCCGCTGAGCGCGCACGTCTGATCACCGAAGCCAACCGCATCAAAGCCATCAGCGATCCGATTGCGCAAGCGCGGGAATTGGGGCTGGTGGATACGCACTAAATCCAACTGCTTTTGATCTTGCTGTTGCCCTGCTTTTGACGTTGCTTTTGATCTATCAGGCCCCGTTAAACCACGCTG
>NZ_JACAOM010000049.1:10090-20541 GCF_013386245.1 Pseudomonas sp. 21615526
CCGCTGTAAGAGCGGAACCCTAAGTGGCCGTTACCGCAGGAATGGATATGTACGCGGTAAGCTTCAAGATCCCGGTCGCCTACCAGTCCGCTTTCGCGAGCAAGCCCGCTCCCACATTTGGATGGTGGTGTTACAGATGGATCTGCTGGGTCTGGAATACCGCTATCGCAGGCAAGCCAGCTCCCACAGAGGACATGTGAACGCAGGTTCATTGCTCCGCTCCCGGAGCGCCCGCCTTGGCCTCTTGCTGAGCCTGACGCCGCTGCAACTGCTCCCGATCAAACCCCTCGATATACACCTGCGCCGCCCGCCCAACCGGTGCGGCCATCGCAGGCCCCGTCGCCCGCCCCTGATTCAAATCCTGGCGCTGCTCCACCATCTGCATCAAATTCAAATTGTTGGCACAGCCCAGCGGCAAGGTCGCCTTGAAATCCTCGTCCAGTCCAATCTCGTCCTTGGCCGGCGGCTGCTGGCACTGGCTTGGCACCCCGTCCGCCTGATACTGCGGCGAGTAATACACCGGCGCCAGATGCGTCTTGCAGCCCACCACCAACAGGGGCAAACACATCAACAAACGCGAAACTTTCATGCCATGCCCCCTCATCAATTCATGTAGAAACCAAACGCCCCACCACTGCGCGGCCCCGCCGCTGCGGCGGTCGCAGGCTGTGCATCCAGCGGCGTGGCCAGGGTGCGACTGCGCACCGGCTCCACCAGGTACGGCGTAATCAAAATCACCAACTCGGTTTCATTGCGCTGAAAACGCTTGGAGCGAAACAGGTTGCCCAGGATCGGCAAGTCCCCCAGCAACGGCAGCTTCTCGATGTCCTGGCTGCTCTCACGCTGGAACAAACCGGCAATCGCAAACGTCTGCCCGCTGCCCACTTCCACCCGCGTATCGGCGCGGCGCACGCTGAACGACGGCACATGGAAATTGCCAAAATCCACCGTGCCGCCACTCACCACACTGCTGACCTCCGGGCGCACTTGCAGGGCGATCCGGCCGTTGGGCAACAGCGTCGGGTTGAACAGCAGCGACACGCCGAACGACTTGTATTCGATCCCCACCAGGTCCCGATTCACCGGCACCGGGATCGCCACTTCGCCGCCCGCCAGGAAGCTCGCGGTTTGCCCGGTCATGGCGGTGATGTTCGGCTCGGCCAGGATTTGCAGGATCCCGTTGGCCTGCAACGCGTCGAGCATGCCGTCGATATTGGTATTGCCCGAGCCGCTGCCCGCCGCCGCCAGGCCACCGGCGGTGGCGGCTGCCAGCGGTCCGCCGGTGATCAGGCCAAAGGAGAACGTGCCGTTGCTGAACATGGCGTTCCAGTTAACCCCGTAATGCAGCAGTTCCGAGCGGGACACTTCAGCGAAGCGCACACGCAAGTTGACCTGGGCTGCACCGGCGTACTCAGTGGTGTTGACCGCGCTCTGGAAGCCCTGGCCCTGTGGGTTGAGCAAGGCATTCAAATCCGTCGCTTCTCCAACCGAACGCACCGTGCCCTTGGCGATCAATCGGTTACCGGCACCGCTGATCTGCGCGCCATTGCCGGGATGCAATTCCTGCATCGGCGCGGTCACTGCCTGGGTCGCGCTACTGACCGCCAGGCTCAGGCTGGCAAGCTGTTTGCCGTCGCTGCCAAGGGCAATCAGGCTGGTATTGCCCGGCGCCTTGCCGAAGATATAGATCACCCCGGGCGACACCACTTGCAGGTCGGCAATCCCCGGCTCGGCCACCAGTACCGACTCCACCGGGGCCACAAAATGCAGGATCCGGCCTTCACCGGAGGCCAGGTTGATAGACCCCTGGGCACCGTTGGCGATGTCCTGGGCACTGCAGAAAAACGAGGTCAACGTCAGCAATAGCAGACAAAAACGGATCATGAGGCAGACGCCAGGGAAGTGACGGAAGCCGCGGCAGGTGCACGGCGGTTGGAGATATCGGTAAGGCTGATGGTCACCAGCGCTTGCAGGTTGTATTCGGTGGCCAGTTCGCGAAACGACAACACCGCCAGCTCCAGTTCACCGCGCAGCACCAGGCGCCGCAGGCTGCGGCGCAGTTCCGGGTGCACCAGCAATACCGCACTGTTGGCTTCAGTGGTTTTGTCGCAGGCCTGGCGCAGTTGGGCGAGCAACGCGCGGTTGACTTCCTCGGGGATCACTTCACGGCTGGGCTCCTGGCGACGCAGGGATGCACGCAACTGGTCTTCCAATCCCGGCGCCAGCACCAGGGCGCCAATCACCCGATTGCGGTCGGCGTACTGATGGCTGATCTGCCGCGCCAACCCTGCACGCAGGTGTTCGGCCAGGCGGCCGGCATCGGTTTCCCGGGCGCCCCACTCCACCATGGCTTCGAGCAAGGCCCGCTGATTGCGGATCGACACGCCCTCTCCCACCAGCAGGCGCAGGGTCTCGGCCACCCGCTGCAACGGCACCAGGCGCAGGGCTTCCTTGACCAGTTCGCCGTAGGTGGCTTCGGTGCGTTCGAGCAGCAGGCGGGTTTCCTGGATGCCGAGGAAGTCCGCGGCATAGCGGCGCAGGCTGCGTTCCAGCACACCACGCAGGACTTCGTCCGGCAGCAGGAAACCGATGCCGGCGCTGCGCAGTGCGTCTTCATGCTGACGCTCGATCCAGTGCGCGGCACGACCGTTGAGGGGCGAATCGGCTTGCAGGGTGGCGATGTCCAGCAACTGCACATGCACCGGATCGTCCTGCAACAGCAGGCAGTTGATCGGCATTTCGCCTTCGCTGACGGGTACGCCTTCCAGTGACACGCGGTAGCTGCCCGGCGTGGCCTTGGCGTCCATGTGAATGCCCGGCACCGGCATATCGACGCCGAGGTCGCTGCGAATGTCGTGACACAGCGCTTCGATGCGTTGGCTCAGTAGCTGGCGCGGGGCGCTGAGGGCCAACGCACTGCCGAGGGTCAGCAATACCCGAGTGTCGGGGGCCACGCCATAATCCTGCTCGGCCTGCACTTCAACCACCGGTTCCAGGGTCTCGACCAGCGCTTCAGGCTCTACCTGGTTTTCACGGGTATGGCGACGGTACATCACGAAGGCCGCACCACCGAACACCAGCGACAACCCGAGGAACACCCAGGTCGGAAAGCCCGGTATCACGCTGACGCCGACCATGATCAGTGCGGTCAAACCGAGGGCGCGGTAGCTGGCACCCAACTGCTTGAGAATCTCGCTGCCGAGGTCACCCGCTTCGCCGTCGCTGTTGACCCGCGTCACCACGGTGCCCGCCGCTACCGAGATAAGCAGCGCCGGGATCTGTGCGATCAAACCGTCGCCCACGGTCAGCAGCGAATAGGTGTGCACCGCCGCGCCGAAGGCCATGTCGCGCTCGATCATGCCGATCAGCATGCCGCCCAGCAGGTTGACCGCGAGGATCACCAACCCGGCAATCGCATCGCCCTTGACGAACTTCATCGCCCCGTCCATCGCGCCGAACATCTGGCTCTCGCGCTCCAGGCGTGAGCGCCGGCGGCGGGCTTCGGCCTGGTCGATATCGCCGTTGCGCAGGTCGTTGTCGATGCTCATCTGTTTGCCGGGCATCGCATCCAGGGTGAAGCGCGCCGCCACTTCCGCGACCCGCTCGGCGCCCTTGGTGATCACCACGAACTGCGCCACGGTGATGATCAGGAACACCACCATGCCCACCACCACCTGGCCGGCAATCACGAAGTCACCGAAGGCCTTGACGATATGGCCGGCGTCGCCGTGCAGCAGAATCAAGCGGGTGGTGGTGATCGAAAGCGACAGGCGAAACAGGGTGCTGAGCAGGATCAGCGGCGGCAGCGCGGAGAATTCCACCGAGTGGCCGATGTAGAACGCCACGATCAGGATCAGGATGCTCAGGGCGATGTTCAAGCCGATCAGCATGTCCACCAGGTAGGTAGGCAGCGGGATGATCATCATCACGATCGCCATCAGCATGAACGCGACGATGATCACGTCGGTACGCTGGGCGGCCATGCGCGCGATGCCGTTCAGGCGATTGAGCAGGTTCATGGCGCGGCTCTCCGTGCAGCGAGGTAGCGTTTGAAACACTGGCGCGCTTCGTCCTTGCGTTCGCCGTACCACAGCGCCCGGGCACGCAGCAGCAACAGGCTGGCAGACTCACCCTCCAGCGCGACCAGCCGATCCAGGGCCGCGAGTGCGCGGGTGAAGTCGCCGCTGTCGGTGAACGCCAGCACCAGCGAGCGCAGCAGCAGGCCATCGTCGGGCGCGACACTCACGGCAATCAGCAACATCACCAGCGCGCGCTGGGACTGGCCGTTGCGCCGGTACAGCTCGCCAATGCCCTTGAGCAATTGCACCGCGTCGTCGTTGTCCCGGGGCATCAGGCCTGGACCTCCGAGCGTTGTTGTTCGAGGGTGCGGCGCATCTCGATTTCCTCGCTGATCAGGTCATGGGCCAGCGCCTTGATCTGCGGCTCGGCGTCGAGGTTCGGCAACAGGTGCTGCATCACGTGTTCCAGCAGCTCCAGGGAACGTGCGCTGCCGAACAGCAGCGAGTCGACGCCAGCGGCGCTGGTGAGTTCTTCCAGGTCACTGCGCAGGGAGCGGCGGGACTGGACCTTGCGGGTTTTCAGCAACGCTTCGAAAGCCGTGGCCTGGCGCGAGTTGACCGGGCGGATCGCATCGACCGGCGCGCTGCGCACGTCACTGGGAATCAACGGACGGGGTTCGACTTTCATCCCGGGGCCTTAGCTGAAAAAAGCAGCGTCATAGGGTGAAGGTGAAGCGTTCTTCGCCACGGGCGAGGATCACCTGGTTGTTCTCGATGCGCTCCAGTACCCAGTTGTCCGCCAGGGCCGCGCCGGGGTACAGGCGCTTGCCGCTGTCATTGATCACGTAGGGGTTGGCGCCGAACCACACGGCTTGAAAGCGCACCCTTGGCCGGGCCGCATCTGCACGCACGGCGACCCGCGGGTTGAGCACGATCTGCTGGCCGTAACGCTGGTCGAAGGCTTGTTGCAGGGCGACCCATTGAGGCTTTTGCGCGCGCTCAAAGGAGCCGACGGCGTTGAGTTGGCCATCGATGTCGTTGACCTTCACGGCGTCCAGGTGGGCGGCCTGCAATTGCCCTTCGAACCAGGCCTTGGCCTCGGCACGGGAAGGCTTGGCTGCGGTTGTTTCGGCAACCGGCATTACGGTTTGCGCTTGCGGTGGATCGTTGCGAAATGCCAGGGCGCCAGCGCACACAAAGAGCAACGCGGTGGCGATGATCCAGGGCGTTAACGTGCGTGTCGTCGCAGGGATTTTTTCAGGGCTGCCCGGCAGCGCCAGGCTCACACCCGCCGTGCCGATACGCAGTTGCAGCGGCAGCCGCGCGCGATGGCCGCTGCCTTGGGGAATACGGATATCGCCGGCAGTGCCGGTGATCAGTACATCGCCGCCGAGGGCCTCGACGGCCACCTGGGCCCCTTCAAAACGCAGGCGCAGGTGCAACTCGGCAATCCCGGGATCGCTGAGCTGGAGGTCGGCCGCCAGGGCGGCGCCAAGGGTGTAGACCGGCTGGTCGAGCATCAGGGAACTGCCCTGGTGCAAACCGTGGGTCACAAGCAGGGTCGGCGCGCCGTTCGCGGCGGGCAGGCCCAGGGAAATCAAGGCTGTCATGGTTGGGTTTGCCCCCTTGAGAATCACAGGCCGCAACGACGCCTGTGCCGATCAACAACGGTGCAACGGGGTAAGGCAGGTATACGGGCAGCGCCGGCGCTGCCCGCATGGCGAATCAGTTCTGCGGACGCTGTTTGGTGGCGTCGAGCTCTGCTTTTTTCGCGGTGCTGATCTCGGTGATCTTGGCCGACTTCTCGATGGCCATGTTGAAAGTTGCTTCCATCTTCGCGATAGCGTCGTCGGCGCCGCCTGCACTTACTGGTGGAGTAGTAGCCATGTTCAATCTCCTTGCATCGATAGGGAAGTTAAGCCGCATGCAAACCGAAACAAACTCCCAGCGTCAGACAGTGAGTTGGCAATGCAGCCGTCGGTTTGCATGGGAACCATACTACTCACGAACAAAACGCCTTCGCTGTGAAAGCTTGTGAAACGTTCATGGCAGGTGCTGTGAAAAATCCGGCTCAACGTGCCGTTGAGAAAATCTCATCGCCGCGCGGGCGTGGAACTTTTGTTAAAAAACCAATACACGACGAGACCCAATGTTTACGGGGGGGCAAAACCTGAAAAACGAACCAACTCGAACAATTTACGAGCCCGTTACCCCTGGGTAAAAACGTTGATCACTCAACAATTCCAGAAAATAAACACGACAACTTCACACTTTTAACTAATAGCCATTTGCCCAACTTTGCAGATATTTCCATTTGTAACAAAACCGACTTGATCATCGCGTTTGATAGCTCGGCGCGGGTTAACCCAATAACACTTCGCAACTTTCGCCCGCCCCAGTTAGTGCACTTGCACTAAATATCGACTGATATAAAACAACTTCCAGGTGATCTATGACTGCGATCCCGAATGGCCTTGACCCTGCCGACAACAAAGGCCCGGATGGCTCCCGGAGCACGTTCGAAAAAGCCCTGTTCACCGCCGTCGACAAGCCGGTATTCGACCCCTCGAAAATCCGCGGGCCGTCCATTCCGCTGCCGTACCAGAACGTGCAGGCACCGGTGAACAACAGCATCACCTACACCCCGCTGGGCAGCGACAAACCGGTGACCCTCAAGCAGATCGACAACCCCAGGCTGTTTGAGCAATTGGTCAACCAGTACAACGCACAGCAAAGCGACGCGACCCTTGAGAAGAATCTGGCCGACAGCAAAGGCGCCGGCTACAAGGAGGCAGACGCCAGCACCGTGGCGCCTGGCCTGGGCAACTACAAGGCGATCGGCAGTACCACGGAGTTGGGCCCCGGACTGATCCGCTACGAGACCAGTGCCGGCGACAAAATCGTGGTCAGCCAGAAGGAAACACCCGCGCTGTTCGCCCAGGTCAGCGGCGACTCGGCCAAGCTCTTTGCGATCAATGCCAGCCAGGCCGAGGGCTACCGCCTGGCCGGCCCCACGGAAACCATGGACCCGGCAGCGAATATAGGCCCGCCCGAAGAAGTCGGCCCGGGCCTGATTCGCTATACCACGGCATCGGGCGACAAGGTGATCGTGTCCCAGGACATCACCCCCGCGCTGTACGACCAGGTGGCCAAACTGTATGCCGGCAGCATCGGCGCGGCGGGCGCCTCGGACACGTCCTGGATCGACACCTCATCGTTTGGCGTGTCGGGTGCCAAGGACTGGGACACCATCACCGGCAACACCAGCGGCACGCCGACCAAGGAAGAACTCGACCTGAACCGGCCCAAGGCGGCCGCGCAATTGCTCTCGCAAAACTGGGACGCCTGGGGCCTGCATGGCGCGCCGATCGACTTCGCCAACCCACCCACGACACTCCCCCCCGAGGCCCAGGCCGTACTCAAGTACGTGGCCAGCAGCCCGAGCCTGATGGCCGCGCTGGATACCGGCGGGCGTGGCAAGGCCGACAATGTGATCACCCATTCCGATGTCGACCATTTCATCGACAACGCCGGCAAGGACCTCGGCGCCGCGTCGAAATCCTATGGCAGTTTCCTCGGCAGCAAACCCGGTGACCTGGCCAAGGCGAATGCCAAGTCGGCGGCAATCCTGATGGCCAATGAGAGCCTGGCCGCTGGCGCAGGTCCGGCGATGCGCCCCGGTGACGCCAACCAGCGCAGCAACGACGGCATGCTGCGCAGCGACAACCTGCAAGCCTTGGGCAGCGATTCGGCCCTGAGCACCGAGCTGACCGGCGCGGCGGCCATGTGGTCCAGACCCGGGATGTTCCACGCCCTGGAAACCGGCGGCGACAACCCCGCCACCGGCAAGTCGGACGGCATCGGCACCCGCGACAACATCGGCGCCTGGCTCGAAAAACAGGCACCGAAAACCGACAGCGACACCCTGACCTTCCTCGACGGTGCCGCCACTCGTGATGCCGTCGCCGGCGTCGACACCTCGGGCCTGACCGCCGACATCCTGGCCAACCCGCAGAACTACAGCGGCGAACAGAAAGCCGCGGTGCTGGTGCAGTTGACCGATGCACAAACCCGCCTGCTGGTCAGCGACTACGTGCCCCACGCCGGGTTGATGGACAAGTACACCTCGCCCCACTACGGCCTCAACCCCAACGAAGACAAAATCAAGGCACAGCTGCAAAGCGGCATCGAAACCCTCTCGGCCGACCCGGACGTGCAAGGCTTCCTGCAAAACAATCGCGGCCCGGCACTGGCCGACATCGTCGACAGCAACCCGGCGATGAAAGTCGCGATGCAGAACTACTACACCGACGACATCGAGACCGGCAAAAACCTCACCGACAATCTCAACGCCAAGGACCAGAACGGCAAGCAGATCGACATGGGCATGGGCCTGCAAAACGCGGCCAACGATACGACCATCGCCAACCTGGCGCTGGGGGGCAACGGCCATGTGGACCTGACCGGTATCGCCGACAAGGCCGGGCAAAGCGACAACATCCAGCAGTACTACAAAAACCAACTGGTGACCGGCAAGGCCTTTACCGACGCGGTGGCCGGCGGCATGGACCCGACCGTGGCGGCCAGCAGCTTCGCCGCCAGCACGGCCTCGGCCCAGGCCTTCCTCGGCGACAAGGCCTCGGCGGATGACGCCGCCACCTTGCAGGTGAATTTCAACGAAGCCCTTGGCGACGCCCTGCTCGGCGGCGCCACCACCGACACCCTGAACATCACCCTGGGGGACGGCAAGGGCAACTTCGACGAAGCCAAGGTCACTGCCGCGATCAACGACGCCCAGCAAAAAGACCCAGAGATGTTCGTCACCTCGGATGGCGGCAAGATCGACCCGGCGCAAGTGGTGTCGATGCTGCGTTCGGTATGGGACATCGGGCGCCAGGGCAACAAGATCGCCGACGCACTGCCCAAGGCCATCGAAGGCATGAAGTTCGGCGACGTCAGCCCGGCATTCAAGCAAGGCCTGCTGCACATCGGCAGTGCGGTGCTGATGAGCGGCGTGCTGATGGCCCGTTCGGCCAGCGGCAGCAACACGCCGGTGGCGGACGCGAACCGGGTATCCGCCGGGCTGCAATTTGCCGGGCTGTTGATGGAGGGCGGCACCAAATACGCCAAGGAAGCAGGTTACGGCATCACCTGGGTCAACCGCCCGGATGGCGGCACCATTGGTGATTTCCCCGGCAAGGTACCGGTGGGCAAGGGCCCGTTGAGCCCGCAGCAAATCGCCAACCTCGGCGCGGCCGGCAAGATCATTGGCTCGGCGGGCGGGATTATCGGCGGTGTGATCGGGGTGATTGGCGGTGTCGACTCGTTGAAAAAAGGCGACTACTTGAGCGGCAGTTTCTCGGTTGCCACCGGCGTGCTGGGTACGGGTGCGGCGGTGGCCGGGTTGGTGGAAGCCGGGGCCGGGTTGTACGGGGCCACGGAAATCGGCGCGGTGGCCGGGACCATCAGCGGGATCCTCGGCGGGGCAACGGCGATCCTTGGCGGGATCGGCAGCGCGTTCCTGCCCTTCGCCCTGGCTGATGCCCATGGCAAGGCGCAGGACGCGTTCTATGGCCAGCTTGCGCCGGTGCTCAAGCAATACGGCTTGACTGGCGGGCCTACGGAGCCGGGTGATTATCCTGAAGACCCGATCCCGGCGATCAACACCTGACCTTCCCTTGCAGCCTTGCGCGAAGGGAGCCGCGCGAGGTTGTGTTTTTGAACATGCACAAAGGTTAATCACATGACGTATTCACACCGCGGCCACCTTGAAGACAGCGCTATTGAAATCCACTTTGGCCCTTATCGACTGCTGCCCCGACGTCATCTGCTGCTGAAAAACGGTGAGCCGGTGAGCCTGGGGAGTAGGGCCCTGACGTTGCTGATTGCCCTCGCTTCGCGGCCTGGTGAGCTGTTGGAGAAGACCCAATTGCTGGACATCGCCTGGCCACGGTTGGTGGTGGAAGAGTGCAACCTGCGGGCGCAGATCAAGGCGATCCGCCGGGCGTTGGGGGATGATGATTCGGTGTATATCGCGACGGCGACGGGCCAGGGGTATCGGTTTGTTGCGCCGACCTGGGTGGAGCGTGGGGCGCAGAAAAAGCCGGTGGTGTTGGGGGTTTATAGTTGTCGGCGTTGTTTGGGGGATGAGGTGAGGCCGATGCGCGGCGTGCGGCAGGAGAGGCTTAACAGTTGAGGGGGGGATTTGGATCGGGGGCATATCCATTATTTGGGTGATGGCTTATATCGGTTCCGCTCTTACAGCGGCTCACTTTTGAACAGCGCAAAAGTAAGCAAAACGCTCTTGCCCCACCACTCGGCACCTCGCTTAGGCTCGGTGTGCCCGCACTCCGGCTTTGGACCGTGGGCCGCCGTCATGGGCCATCCCTGGCCCAGGACGGCTAACCCGGCGTCCTGCCAGGTTACCCACGC
>NZ_JACAOM010000005.1:0-105777 GCF_013386245.1 Pseudomonas sp. 21615526
TGTGGGAGCGGGCTTGCTCGCGAAAGCGGTGTGTCAGCCAGTGCATCTGGCACTGAACCACCGCTTTCGCGAGCAAGCCCGCTCCCACACTCACCGAGTCCTATCCCGGAACGTGCTGTCAGTGCAGTTTCAGGCGCGGCTCGGTCCCTCGCCCGATCTTGCTCCCCAGCATCAGCATCGCCGTGCGGAAGAAGCCATACAGCGCCATCTGGTGCATGCGATACAGCGACACATAGAACATCCGCGCCAGCCAGCCTTCCAGCATCACGCTGCCCGTCAGGTTGCCCATCAAGTTACCCACCGCCGAGAAGCGCGACAGCGAGATCAGCGAGCCGTAGTCGGTGTACTTGTACGACGGCAGGTCCTTGCCCTCGATTCGCAGTTTCAGCGACTTGGCCAGCAACGATGCCTGCTGGTGAGCTGCCTGGGCCCGTGGCGGCACATTGCGATCGGTGCCGGGTTGCGGGCAGGCCGCGCAGTCACCAAAGGCGAAGATGTTCTCGTCGCGGGTGGTTTGCAGGGTCGGCAGCACTTGCAGTTGGTTGATACGGTTGGTTTCCAGGCCGTCGATGTCCTTGAGGAAGCCTGGCGCACGAATCCCGGCAGCCCATACCTTGAGACTGGCCGGGATTACCTGGCCGCTGCTGGTGATCAGGGCGTCGGCCGTCACTTCACTCACGGCGGAGTTGGTCAGGACGGTCACCCCGAGTTTCTCCAGGGTTTTATGCACAGGCCCGCCGATCCGCTCCGGCAGGGCAGGCAGCACCCTTGGGCCGGCTTCGATCAGGGTGATGTGCATGTTTTCCGGCTTGATCTTGTCCAGGCCATAGGCGGCCAGTTCATGTGCGGCGTTATGCAGCTCGGCGGCCAGCTCGACGCCGGTGGCACCGGCGCCGACGATGGCGACGCTGATCTGCTCTACCACGTCCGTCTGCCCGGCATGGGCGCGCAGATAGTGATTGAGCAATTGCTGGTGGAAACGCTCAGCCTGCTTGCGGGTGTCGAGGAACAGGCAGTGTTGCGCCGCGCCTTCGGTGCCGAAGTCATTGGTGGTGCTGCCGACGGCGATCACCAGGCTGTCGTAGCCCAGCACGCGCGCGGGCACCAGTTCCCGGCCTTCCTCGTCGAGGGTGGCGGCCAGCTGGATTTTTTTCTGCTCGCGATCAAGCCCGCTCATGCGCCCCAGCTGGAACTCGAAGTGGTTCCATTTTGCTTGGGCAACATAATTGAGTTCGTCTTCCGAAGAGTTCAGCGAGCCGGCCGCCACCTCGTGGAGCAAGGGTTTCCAGATGTGGGTGAGGTTGGCATCCACCAGGGTGACGCTGGCGATGCCGCGCTTGCCCAGAGTCTTACCCAGGCGGGTAGCCAACTCCAGGCCGCCGGCGCCGCCGCCGACGATAATAATACGATGGGTCATGGGGATATCTCGCAAGGCTAAAGGAAATCGGTGCAGTTACCCGAGCGAGCGCCAGGCAGCTCATAGCGTCAGGTAACTCAAAAGGCGGCTCAGCAAACCCAGGCCGATCACTGCAACCAGCACCACGGCAAGGAGCAGCCAGGGCCGGAAAGGCTTGCGCTCGACTTGGTTCTGGGACAGTTGCAGGTACTCTTCGACATGCTGTTGGTCGTCGGGGTTCAGGCGGCTGGTCATAAAGGCCTCGTCAGGTAGACGTTGCTGAAGGGCGCCACGTTACAGTCGGGTGATTGGCGGCATTGCCTGAAGCATAGTCGCCAACCCGATCACAGGCTGATGCCCACATCAAACACTATGCTGCGCCCCAGATTGTTGCGCAAGAAGTCCGGTGCGTCCGGGTGCGCGAACAGTACGCGGGCGAAGGTCGGCCCCACGAGGGACAGCGAGCGCCAGCCCTGGCGCAGATACTCGGTGGGAGGAGGGAAGTGACTGTTGAGGTCCAGTACTTCGCGCTTGAGGCTGGCGAAGGCGATGAGGTCCAGCTCCCCCAGGTCCATCCCGCGCTCTTTATAGTTGTGGGCTTTCTTGCGCAGGGTGGGCGCCAGGCGCAACAGGAATTCGTGGGCGGGAATGCGCCGGGGCTTGGCTTCTCGCCGAACCAGTTGGCTCAGGGAAAACGCGCTGCGCCGCCGCAGCAGTTCGTCACGCCATTCATCGTTCAGGCGCCGGCCTTCATCGAGTACGAAAAACACTTCGAAACTGGCGTCGCGAAACAGCACGTCCGGCGGCTCTTGCCCGGCGGCGTGGAATTCTTCGGCGCGGTAGGGCACGTTCAAGCCTTGCAACAGGCGCTGGCAGACCCAACGCTCACGCTCCCATTTGCGGGCATTGGACAGGAAAGCATTGGCTTGTTCGGCCGCTACGGTAAGCAGGCGCAAGTAATCTGAGTCATCCATGTCACCAGCTTAGCGTCCAAATGATGACCGCAGGAAGTCCCGCGTCAAAAGGTCGGTGTAGACTGGCCACTCGACAGTGTCCCGTGGCATGAGGAGTATGCAGTGAAGTGTTTTGTGGTGCTGTTCTTGAGTCTTTTGCCCGTGTGGGCCCAAGCCGTCGAAGTGGGTGAGCGTGTTGCACCCTGGACGTTGCTTGATCAGTTCGACCAGGCCTACACCCTGGATGACCAGGCGCAAACCTTGCTCGTAGCGCGCAGCATGGACGCCGCCAAAATCGTCGACGCAGCGTTGCAAGGCCAGCCCAAGGGTTACCTGGAGACTCGGCATGCGGTGTTTCTCGCCGATATCCAGCGCATGCCCCGGCTGATCGCGAAGATGTTCGCGGTGCCGGCGATGCAGGCCTACAACTATCGCGTCATGCTCGACCGCGATGCCCGCGTAAGCCCGCGCTATCCCGCACCTGTGGATAAAGTGCTGTGGCTGCAACTGGATCACGGGACGCTGGTGGCGCAGCACGAATACGACTCCGCCGCTGAACTGCGCCAGGCCCTGGAGCAGGTGCAGCCGTGATCAGTGCAGCGGTGCTGGCGCCGGAAACCCTCAGCATCGGCTGGCTGCTGTATGCGCCGGTGGTGATGTGGGCGCTCCTGCGTTCGCCGTGGGTCGAGCTGTTTGCCGACCGCCGACGCCAGCACTTGCTGTTCGGCACCGTATTCGCACTGTTCATGTTGTGGTTGGTGCGCCGGGATTTCGACACTGGGGTGTCCTACCACTTCATCGGCATGACCGCCGTGACCTTGTTGCTCGATTGGCCCCTGGCGATCGTCGGAGGCTTTGCCGCGCAAATCGGCCTGGTGTTGCTCGGCCGCCAGGACCTGGCCGCCGTGGGGATCAACGGCATGCTGCTGATCCTGTTGCCGGTGCTGGTCACCGAGGGTTGTGCGCTGCTGGTGGAGCGGGCGAAGCCACGCAATCCCTTTGTGTATATCTTCTGTTCGGGCTTTTTCGCCGCCGCACTGTCGGCCTTGTTGTGCCTGCTGGCAGGCCTGGGCTTGCTGTGGTTCGATGGCCGTTTTGCGATGCCGGAATGGATCGAGGATTTTGTCGGCTACTTGTGGCTGATCATTTTCCCCGAGGCCTTTATCAACGGCATGGTGATCAGCGCCCTGGTGGTGTTCTGCCCCGAGTGGCTGGAGACATTCAACCGCACTCGCTACCTCTCGGCGCCCTGGAAGGATGACGATCCGCGGCCTTGATCCAGGTCAAATGCCGCACACGCAAGTGGTCGCATGCTCTGCAAAATTTCCAGGAGCACGGAATCATGAGTGTGTACGAGTGGGCACGGCAGGAGTTACGCAGAAGCCAGGACGCGGCGCAGGAAATCGGCTTTGACCCGGGCTTGACCCTGCGCGCCATGCTCAGTGCGGTGGTGCAGCAGAGCAAGGGCGTGCGCAGTTTTGAAGACCTGGCCGACGAGTTGCAATACCTTGCAGAGAATCTCGACGACCAGCAGGACTATGGCTTTATGCGGCCTTAGTGTTTGGGCTGAAAGTCTTCGGAGAACAGGTCGTCCTCGGCGTCCGGGCTGACCGGGATCTTGTGTTCCTCGGACGCCCAGGCGCCCAGGTCGATCAGTTTGCAACGGTCCGAACAGAAGGGACGGTTGACGTTTTCTGCTTTCCATTCCACAGGTGCGCCGCAGGTTGGGCATTCGACGTTCAAGGGTTGGCTCATGATCGGCCTCCACGCAAAGTAAGGTAAAAGTGGTGCAGTCGCTCGACCTCGGCGTGCAGCCGGGCCAGGTCCTGGTCATTGACCAGCACGTCATCGGCATGGCGCAGGCGGTCTTCACGGGTGGCCTGGGCCTTGAGAATCGCCTGCACCTGCGCTTCGCTGATGCCATCGCGTTGCAGGGTACGCTGTATCTGCAACGATTGCGGCACGTCGATCACCAGCACCCGCTGGGTCATGGTGTACTGGCCGGACTCGATCAGCAGTGGTGACACCAAGATCGCGTAAGGCGATTGTGCACGCGCCAGGTGGCTGCGAATCTCCTCGGCGATCAGCGGGTGCAGCAACGCCTCCAGCCAGCGGCGCTCGTCGGGCACTTCGAAGATCAGCTTGCGCAACGCGCCGCGGTCCAGTTGCCCGTCAGGCTGCAGCACATCCGCACCGAAATGCCCGGCAATCTGCGCCAGGGCAGGGCGCCCGGGTTCGACTACCCAGCGCGCGGCGTGGTCGGCGTCAATCAAGTCCACGCCAAGCCGGACGAAGTGTTCGGCGGCCGCGCTTTTGCCACTGCCGATGCCGCCAGTGAGGCCAAGAATCCAGGGTGTTGCGACAGAAGTGGTCATCTGAAACCGACAGACTGCAAATAGAAGTCGGTTATTTGACCACCCCAGAGCAATGCAATCCAGCCGGCAATTGCCAGATACGGACCAAAAGGCATTGGAGTGGATGCCTGGGCTTTGCGCAGGCGCAATAGAATCAGGCCTCCCATCACACCCACCAGGGAAGACAGCAACAGCGTCATCGGCAGGATCTGCCAGCCGCCCCAGGCACCGAGCATGGCCAGCAGCTTGAAATCCCCGTGCCCCATCCCGTCCTTGCCGGTAATCAGCTTGAACACCCAGAACACCGACCACAGGCTCATGTAACCGGCTACCGCGCCCCACAGCGCATCGTGCAAGGACACAAAAACGCCAAAGCTGTTGAGGATCAGGCCCAGCCACAGCAACGGCAGCACCAGCACATCCGGCAGCAGTTGGTGGTCTGCATCGATCAGGCTCATCGCCAGCAAGCCCCAACTCAACAACAACACCGCTCCGGCTGCCCAGCCAAAACCGAAATGCCAGGCGACAACCGCCGAGATCAGCCCGCATGCCAGTTCTGTGATGGGATAACGCGCGCCAATAGGTTGATGGCAACTTGAGCAACGTCCCTTGAGCAGTACATAACTGAGCAGCGGAATATTCTCCCAGGGGCGAATCGGGTGGTTGCAACGCGGGCAGCAGGAGTTTGGGTGCATCAGGTTATAGGGCGCGGCGACAGGCTCGGCGGGAAGGCCCAGTACTTCATGGGCCTGGGCTCGCCATTCACGTTCCAGCATCTTCGGCAGGCGCCATACCAGCACGTTGATAAAACTGCCGACAATCAAGCCCAGCAGCAACGCGCCTGACACAAACACCCACGGCTGATAAACGAGGATCTCAGTCAGTGGCGTGCTCAAAAGGCTGTACCGAGTTGAAAGATCGGCAGGTACATGGCCAGCACCAATGCCCCGACGATGCCACCGAGTACCACCATGATCAGCGGCTCCATGAGGCTGGTAAGGTTGTCCACCAGGTTGTCGACGTCAGCCTCGTAGTGGCAGGCGACTTTTTCCAGCATGTTATCGAGGGTGCCCGACTCCTCGCCGATAGCCGTCATCTGGATCGCCATGCCTGGAAACAGGCCGCTTATGGCCATGGATTCATTCAGCTGGATTCCGGTTGCAACGTCGTGCCGCATACGATTGATTGCCTGTTTGAACTGCCCGTTACCCGTGGCGCCGGCCACGGAATCCAATGCCTGCACCAATGGAACGCCCGCCGCAAAGGTGGTCGAGAGCGTGCGAGCGTAGCGGGCGACCGCCGATTTTTTCAGCAGTGTGCCTGCCACGGGAGCTTTCAACAAACTGGCATCGAGCCAGTGGCGAAAGCCTGTGGACGAGCGATAGGCTTTGCGCAGTCCTGCGAAACCGGCACCCGCGGCCAGGATCAGCATCCACCAGCTTTGCTGCATGAACTCCGACAGGCTGATGACGCCCAGGGTAAAGCCCGGCAGTTGTGCATCGACGCCGGCAAACAACCCCTGAAACTGCGGCACCACGTGAATCAGCAGGATTGCGCTGACAGCGGTGGCGACTGCCAGTACCGTCACGGGATAGGTCATGGCCTTCTTGATTCTGGCTTTCAGCTGTTCGCTTTTTTCCAGGTGAATGGCCACCCTTTCCAGCAGCGCTTCGAGTGCGCCCGCCTGTTCACCCGCCGCAACCAGGTTGCAGTACAGATCATCGAAGTAGCGTGGGTATTTCTGCAAGGCGACAGCCAGGCTGCTGCCGGCGGCGATCTCCTGCTTCAAGCCTTGTACCAGCGCCCCCATATGCCGGTTGTCGAAGCCCTCGGCGATGATATCCAGCGCCTGTAAAAGTGCGATACCAGCCTTCAGCAGCGTCGCCAATTGGCGGCTGAAGAGGGCGATCTCTGCCGGTTTGACCGGCAGGGAGAGGCTCGGCCAACCGGCGAATTTCTTGCGTACGCGACCAGGATTGATACCTTGCTGGCGCAGCAGTGCCTTGATCAGGGCGGGATTGTGACCGCGGGTTTCTCCGGATACCTTGCGCCCTTTGCGGTTGACGCCTTCCCAGGCATAGATCGCTGAAACATCATTCATTTCACGGTTCCGCACACAGACAGTGGAAGATTTATAGCTTAGTCAGGTGACGGATTCGGGCAGGCTTGTCGTGAGCGAAAAAATGTCAGTTTGTGCGTCTTGTTCAGCATTGGTTGCGCGGGGGTGAGTACACTGGCGCGGTTGCCGAGACGGGGTGCAGGATGCGCCTCGCGAAAGGTTTTATTCTGGAGAGTGAATGTGATGCGTCAGAAAGGTTTTACCTTGATCGAATTGTTGATCGTCGTGGCAATCATCGGCATTTTGGCCACCATCGGCCTGCCCATGTACACCAAGCACCAGGCCAAGGCCAAGTTCACCGCAGGGCTGGCCGAAGTCTCCGCGTTGAAGGCGGGCTTTGAAGACACGCTGAACCAGGGGACGCCACCGACCCTGGCGTTGATTGGCGGGACCAGCCCAACGGCCAACTGCAAGATTGACGTGACCGGCGACATCGCCACCGGTGCTGGCACGATTGCCTGTGAAATCCTCGACGCACCCGCGCCGGTCCTGGGCAAGATCATTACCTTGACCCGTAGCGCCACAACCGGCTGGAAGTGCACCACCACGGCAGAAGACCAATACGCCGCTAAAGGTTGTGCTTCCGGCGGCGCGTGATCATCAGGTCGTCTACTGTTTACGCAGCAAGGAAGAGCGTGTGTGTAAACCGCTCTACGCCCATCACAAGGAAGTAGAGGTTGCCGATGACGTCGTCTGTCCAGCAGCGGGGGAACATATTCCTCGTCGTGGTTATGTGTCTGCTGATGCTGGCTATCTGCGCGCCGTTCAGTAGCCATGACTGGCAACGTGCGGTGCAGATATCCGTGGGGCTGTGTGCGGTGGTGTATGGGCTGTGCTTGCCACGGGCAGAGCGATGCGTAGACAGGTCGACAGCGCTCGGGGTGTCGCTGATCGGGGGCGCGGGGCTGGTTTCGGCCCTGTTGGCCCACCAGCCACTCTGGGCGTTGACCGAGCTGGCGCTGCTCATCAGTTGTTGCGCCACTGCTGTGGCTTTCAGCCGGGCCAGGCGCAATGGGGATGAGTCCCTGGATCGTGTATTGGTCCTGTTCGTATTGCTGCTGTGCATGGTGAAAAGCATTCAATATCTGCACGCCGGGGTCCTCGCCTTCACCAGCGGCGAAGCAATCGTGAATACCGATTTGCTGTTGTCCGGGTTCTCCAATAAACGTTTCTACGGTCAGTTCCAGACCTTCACCCTGCCGCTGCTGGCGCTTCCCTTGCTGGTTTCAAACGTCGCTCGTCCAGCGCGGGGCGCAGTGTTCGCCCTGCTGTGTGTCTGGTGGCTGATCGCGATCGGTGGCGGTACCCGCGGCACCTGGCTCGGTATGGGCGCTGCCGGCTGCGTGCTGATGTTCCTGGGGCCGCAGGGGCGCCGTTGGCTGGGCTGGCAGTTGGCGGCACTGGCCTGTGGGTTAGTGTTGTATTGGTTGGTCTTCACGGTACTGGCAGGGTACTTGGGGATTGTAATTTCCAATGGTGCCGTAGATCGACTGACCACCAGCCTCTCGGGGCGTGGGCCAATATGGTGGCAGGCCTGGAGCATGATTATCGAGCGGCCCTGGCTGGGTTTCGGGCCGATGCATTTTGCCGACATCGCCAATGACATTGCCGCTCACCCTCACCAGGCGATTCTGCAGTGGGCCAGCGAATGGGGCGTACCGTCGACGCTGTGCGTGATCGCGTTGGTTGCGTGGGCGGGTTGGTCAACCTTGGGCGTGTTGCGTGAGCGTGCGTTGTCATTGGCGCCCGTGGACCTGCTGCGCCTGTGCCTGTTTGCCTCGCTGATCGGTGCACTGGCCCAGGCACAGGTGGATGGGGTGATCGTGATGCCGGTGTCGCAACTCTGGCTGGCGCTGGTGGTTGGCTGGCTGATGGGATTGCATGTGTGGCGCGCTCCATCGGTCGCCCCGGTGCCGGCGTTGTACAGGGTGTGGATGGCCGCGAGCGTCGTGGCCGTCGGCTTGCTGGTGTTCGTCGCGATTCGTGATGTGCCCCGACTCACGGAGCGCAGCGAGCACTACATGGGCCTGAGTAACGGTCACCTGCAGCCACGCTTTTGGGTGCAAGGCGTGATTGCCCTCGAAATGCAGTGAGTTGCCGGACGTCCAAGGCAGTGCTAGCTTTAGCCCACCGCCCGTGTAGCTCAGCCGGTAGAGCAGCGCACTCGTAACGCGAAGGTCGCAGGTTCGATTCCTGTCTCGGGCACAAAGGCAACACAGTTTTCAGATGATCCCAGAATGGTTCTGAAGGCCAGACGAACCGGTATTCATGCCTGTTCTTTTGTATCTGCGCGACCTTGATGACCCAGATGCATCCCCATTCCTCGATCTAAGAGAACGACATGACCACACAAGAAATGACCCAGGAAGCGCGGCACGAAGCAGCCCTCAAAAAGTACGTCGCGGAGTCGCCGGAACTGCTGGATGAGATCAAGGACCTGAGCGCCGATGATCAAAGGGACCAGATCCAATGGGCGTTTGAGGATGAGGCCGAGGCCCAGGGCCTGCAGCCATGGGAACTGACCCTGAAGTACACCTCCACCCCCGAAGCGTTCGAGGCGGCGCGCCTGGCTTTGCACAAGGAAGCGGCCGAGGTGTTGGGTGTCGACTGGAACGAGTATTGCGGGATGAACAATCTCGCGATCTGACACAAGTTTGATGTGGCGAGGGAGCTTGCTCCCGCTGGGTTGCCAAGCGGCCCCGAAAACCTTGGGAGCGCTGCGCACTCCAGCGGGAACAAGCTCCCTCGCCACAAAAGCAGGCGCTTACATTCAAGGGCGTTTCAGAGACTAAGCCGCATCGACAAATCCACCGCCTTCACATCCTTGGTCATCGCCCCGATGGAGATGTAGTCCACGCCGGTTTCAGCGATGGGCAGCAGGGTGCTTTCGTTGATCCCGCCACTGGCCTCCAGCTTGGCTTTGCCGTTGTTCAGGCGCACCGCTTCGCGCATGTCATCCAGGCTCAGCTCATCCAGCATGATGATGTCGGCGCCCGCCGCCAGTGCCTCACGCAGTTCCTCCAGGCTTTCCACTTCGATTTCCACCGGCTTGCCCGGGGCGATCTTGTGGGCGGCGCTGATCGCCTGGGCAATGCCGCCGCAGGCCGCGATATGGTTTTCCTTGATCAGGAACGCGTCATACAGGCCGATGCGGTGGTTGTGGCAACCGCCGCAGGTCACTGCATATTTTTGCGCCAGGCGCAGGCCGGGCAGGGTCTTGCGGGTATCCAGCAGCTTGACCTGGGTGGACGCGACAAAGTCCGCCAGGTATTGGGCGCGGGTGGCAACGCCTGACAACAGTTGCAGGAAATTCAGCGCGCAACGCTCGCCACTGAGCAGCGAGCGGGCCGGGCCTTCAAGGTGAAACAGCGCCTGGTTGGGGCTGACACGTTCGCCGTCGCGCACCTGCCAATGCACCGCGACGCGTGGGTCCAATTGGCGAAACACCGCTTCCACCCAGGCCGTGCCGCTGATGACGGCGGCGTCGCGCGTGATGATCGTGGCCTTGGCCAGGCGTTCGGCGGGGATCAGTTGTGCGGTGATATCCCCGCTGCCGATGTCTTCCAGCAGTGCGCGACGCACGTTGGCTTCGATTTCGGCGGTCAGGTCGGCTAGACGAAGATTGGGCATAACAGGCTCCACAAACAAAGTGCCTGGATTATAGGGGCAGGGCGGGCCTGAACCCAAGGCAACTGGCACCACGGGTGCGGTGCGCGATGTTCATTTACACGGCAATCACAGAGTTCGCTGGCGCAACAACCCTCATTTGCAAGATAATCTCGCGCCTTGCAATTGGCGTCATAGCTTTGACGTCACGGTGATAGCCCGATTTTCGCAGTGCCCCGGCGTGCTTCGCGCCGTTGCTGCACCGATCCTTCACACAATCGAATACCGCCGTTTCAGGAGGCCAGGATGCACAATGACGGGAAGGTGGTGCCGATCAATAAGGCACGGGCGACGCCATCGCCGCTCGCCCGCCTGCCGGTGGTGTTGCTCCAGGTCCGTGACAAGGCGGCGCAGCAACTCAGGCAGGGACTGCAGGAGCTGTTTGATAACGCCGACGACACCCTGTTCGAAATGGCCGACAAGACCCGCAGTAACGTCGACCACGGTATTTTCTTTGAGGCCATGCGCGACCTGCGCCTCAAGCGCAAGAATTTCGAGCGTGGCTTCATGGAGCAACTCTACGAAGCGTTTGCCAATCTTGGCAACGTGGAGCGCGGTGAGCTGCAACTGATTCCGGTGGTGTCCTACACCGCGGCGCCCGGGGTCTCGGGCGATGAGCTGGAAAAAGCCGTCGCGCTTGAGGCCATGCTGGGCAAGGTGCTGCGCCGTGACGGGCTCGCCCTTGGGCAATTGACAGCCCGGCTCAATGCCTTGCTCGACAAACGCCTGGATGATCGGGACAACCCCCTGGGCCCGGCAATGCTGTGCGCGTTTTTTCTGCAAGCAGGACGCAGCCTTGGCGTGGAAATCCGGGTCAAGCTGATCATTCTCAAGCTGTTTGAGAAATACGTGCTCAGTGACGCTGATCTGTTGTACGGCGAAGCCAATCAGTTGCTGATCGCCACCGGCGTATTGCCCGAACTCAAGGCCGTGCCATCGCGGCGCGCCGTCGCCACGGCCGAGTTGCCTGAAGACACCCCGCCGATTGCCGGCCACCCGGCAGACGACAGCGGCCAGGAAGTTTTCGCGGCGTTGCAGGAATTGCTGTCGGCAGTGCGCGGCAGCGTGGCACCCACGCTGGAAGCCAGCGCCGAGACCCAGCCCATCTCCACCCGTGACCTGCTGCGCCTGCTCTCCCATTTGCAGCAATATGTGCCTGAGCCTGAGGTCGAGGATGATTTCGACCTGCGCAACCAGCTTGAACAATTGCTGACCCGGGTCAGCGTCAAGAGCGGCAAGTCTCGGGTGGTGGAGGATGCGGACGAGGATGTGATCAACCTGATCGCCATGCTGTTCGAGTTCATCCTCAATGACGGTACGGTGCCCGAATCCCTCAAGGCGCTGATCGCGCGCCTGCAGATCCCGATGCTGAAAGTGGCGGTGCTGGACAAGAGTTTTTTCAGCCGCACCAATCACCCGGCGCGACGCTTGCTCAATGAAATCGCTTCGGCGGCCATGGGCTGGAGCCAGCGCGACGATTATCAGCGCGACAGCCTGTACCTGCACATCGAGCAGGTGGTGCAGCGGTTGCTGAACGATTTTGTGGATGATCCGGCAATCTTTTCCCAGTTACTGACCGAGTTCACCGCGTTTACCCATGACGAGCGACGCCGCAGCGAATTGCTGGAGCAACGTACCCGCGATGCGGAAGAAGGGCGCGCCCGTACCGAAATCGCTCGTCAGCGTGTAGCCGAAGCCCTCAATCTGCGGTTGCTGGGCAAAGTACTGCCCGAGGTCGTGGTGCAGTTCCTGCAACAGGCCTGGAGCCAGGTGCTGTTGCTGGCGTGCCTGAAGCATGGCGAGCACTCGCCACAATGGCTGGCCGGGTTGCGCACCATGGACGAGTTGATCTGGAGTGTCGGCCTCAGCGAAGACACCGAAGCCGGCCGGCACCTGCTGGAGCAGTTGCCAGGCTTGCTGAAAGCCTTACGCGATGGGTTGAGCGGCGCGGCATTCGATCCCTTCATTACCCGGGAATTTTTCACCCGCTTGCAAACCCTGCATGTCCAATCGTTCCGGGGCAGTGCCGAGGAACAACCGTCGCTGTCGCAAGTCGAGGTGCGCGAGGCATTCGTCCTCAGTCCCGCGGCACCGGCCATCGAGGCGAGCCTGCCGGAAGATGATCCCGACCTGCTCAAGGTTCGCCAACTGCGGATCGGTTGCTGGGTGGAATTTCAGGAAGACGCCGAAAACACCCTGCGTTGCAAGCTGACGGCGATTATTGCGCCGGGCAATACCTGTATTTTCGTCAATCGAACCGGCCTCAAGGTATTGGAAAAAAATCCGCTTGAACTGGCCCTGGAGTTCAAGCGCGGCGCGGTGCGAACCCTGGATGATGCGCTGTTGTTCGACCGCGCCCTGGCTTCGGTGATTGGCAACCTGCGCCAACTTCATCGCGCCAAGTGATCGCAACCAGACAGCGGAACGCGGCATACTGAGTCACCCCAGCCTCGTTCAAGGAACCAGTATGCAGTTGGACCCCGCCAGCGGTTGGTGCCAGGGCATTCGCCATTGCCCCTCGCCCAACTTCAACGAGCGCCCCGGTGGCGAGATTTCCCTGTTGGTGGTGCACAACATCAGCCTGCCACCGGCGCAATTCGCCACCGGCAAGGTGCACGAGTTTTTCCAGAATCGCCTGGATGTCACGGAACATCCCTACTTTGAAGGTATTGCCGACCTACGGGTTTCTGCGCATTTTCTGATTGAGCGTGATGGCGCGGTGACGCAGTTTGTCTCGTGCCGGGACCGGGCCTGGCATGCCGGGGTATCGAGCTTCGAGGGGCGTGAGACGTGTAACGACTTTTCCCTGGGGATCGAGTTGGAGGGCACTGATGACCTGCCCTTCACCGATGCCCAGTATCAATCCCTGATCGCCCTGACGCGCCAGTTACTGGCCGCGTACACGGGCATTACCCGCCAGCGCATTTGTGGCCATAGCGATATCGCCCCGGGACGCAAGACCGACCCCGGACCCGAATTTGATTGGGCGCGCTTTCGCAGCGCCTTGCAGGATGGAGGACACGCACAATGAGTTTTCTGGTGTTGGTGCTGGCGGTATGGATCGAGAAGTTCTCGGCCCTGCGTCATCGTATACAACGTGATGGCGGTTGGTTGCGGGAACTGGCCAAGCTGGAGTCGAGCGCCAGCCTGGGCAAGCAGCCGTGGCTGATCCTCACATTGCTGGTGCTGCTGCCGGTGGCCTTGCTTGCGTTGTTGTTGCTGGTGCTGGAGCCAGTGGCCTATGGCCTGTTGGCGCTGCCGGTGCACCTGCTGGTGGTGATCTACAGCCTGGGCCGTGGCGATCTCCTGGCCGGATTGGGCCCGTTCCGTGATGCCTGGCGCCGGGGTGACCTGCAAGCGGCCGAACATGTGGCCGAACGTGACTTGAGCATCAGTGCCGACAGTGGTGAGCAGTTGCTGGAGCGGGTCCAGGGCCATCTGTTGTGGCAGGCCTACCAAAGCTTCTTCGCGGTGATTTTCTGGTACTTCCTCCTCGGGCCGGTGGCCGCCCTGGCCTACCGTCTGCTGGCGCTGGCGACCGAGAACAGCAAGAACCCACTGGTGGCCGAGCGTGCCGGGCAATTGCGCCATGCCTTCGACTGGTTGCCGGTACGTTTGCTGGCGGCGAGTTTCGCCCTGGTCGGCAACTTTGTGGCGGTCGGCCGGGTGATGCTGCATGAGCTGCTGAGCTGGGACATCAGTGCTGCGCAACTGGTGGAGAAGGTGGGCCTGGTGGCCGCGGAGATCCCGCCACCGGTGGTAGGCGCCGAGGGCATCAACAGCCTTGATCGTATCTGGGAGTTGCTGCTGCGTGCCGCCGTGCTGTGGTACGCCGGCTTTGCCATCTGGACCGTGCTGCCCTGATTTGCCCCCCCTGTAGGAGCGGGCAAGCTCGCTCCTACCTCGTTAACCTTAAGTTACAAACCTCCTTTTCGAATTGAGCTATACAGACAGAGCGCCAAATAGTGGCTATCTGCCGCCGCCCTGCGCCCTCAATAAAAATAAAAGAAAAGGGAGTTCACCTGTGAAGAGCTTGCTCTATCCCGCCGTCGCGTTCATGAACCGCCTGACCTTCGGCATGAAGTTCAGCCTTATCAGCGTGCTGTTCCTGTTGCCGATGCTGGCCACCAACTACTACCTGGTGCGCGATTCCTGGCGTGAATTCCAGGGCACTCGCATCGAGCTGCAAAGCCTCGACCTGCTGGGCAGCAGCCTGGCCCTGCGCCGCGACCTGGAAACCCTGAACAACCAGGTACAGATCAACGCAACCCTCGGCCAATCAGGCAAGGCCGGTGATATCGAAAACAAAATCACCGCCCTCGAAGACAGCCTGCTGCAGCGCCTGCAAAGCTTCCACGCCCTGTCCGCCGACCCTGAGCAGGCCGCCGCCTTCGAGGCCAAGCGCGATGAAATGATCGCCGCCTTCAAGGCCCAGCAACAGGAAACTTCACTGCTCAGCAAAAGCGCGCTGATCGGCAAACTCCTTAACAAGGCGCAGATGCTCAGCCAGATCATCGCCAGCCAGTCGGGATTGAGCCGTGACCCTCAGGGCGACCTGCGCCAACTCAGTGAACTGATCACCAGCGTCACCCCGCAAGTCACCCAGACCCTGGGCGAAGGCCGGGCCATGGGGGCTTATTCGTTGGGCCAGGGTTTTCTCAATTCGTCGTCCAGCACTCGTTTTGACGAGTTGCTGCAGCAACTGGAAAAGCTCCAGGCGGAATACGGCCTGAAACTGCAGGATGCCCTCGGCTCCAGCAAGCCCGCCCACGCAGCATTGGCGAGCCTGGCGGACGCGAGCAAGGCCAGCCTCAAGCAAGGCAGTGAGTTGTTCGAAGAGCAGGTCGTCATGGCCGAAACCCTCGACGCCCCATGGCAAGACTTCTACGACGACGTCAGCACGTTGATGGCCAAGACCTATCAGCTCGACGAAGCCACCCTGACCTTTCTCGAGCAGCAACTGGAGCAACGCCTGTCGGAAAACCGCACGCACATGATCGGATTGGTGGCGGCACTGGCGTCGGTGTTTTTGCTGATCTTCTATTTGTATGCCGGTTTCTACGCCTCCACCCGCACCACCTTGCGCCGCCTGGGGGCGACGATGGACAAGGTGGCGGCCGGTGACATGACCGTCACCTTCATCGCCCACAGCCGCGACGAACTGGGGGATTTGGGCCAGGTGTTCAACGCTACCGTGGCAAAGATCCATGACCTGATCGAGCGGGTAGGGCACACCGTCAACCAGGTCGAACACCAGGCCGGGCAAGTGGAGTCGGTCTCGGCCAGCAGCAACCAGGCCGTGTCCGGCCAACGCAGCCAGATCGAGCAGGTGGCGACCGCCATGAACCAGATGTCCTCCACTGCCCTGGAAGTGGCGCGCAGTGCAGCGGCGGCGGTCAGCAGCGCCCACAGCGTCAACGATGAAACCGTCAGCGGACGCGGCCTGGTGCAGTCCCAGCAAGGCAGTATCGCGGCGTTGGCTTCGGAGATCGATCAATCGGTACGGGTCATCAACCAGTTGGCCATCGACAGCCAATCCATCAGTCGCGTGCTGGAAGTGATCAAGAGCATTGCCGAACAGACCAATCTGCTGGCGTTGAATGCCGCCATCGAGGCCGCGCGCGCGGGTGAGCAAGGACGCGGTTTCGCCGTGGTGGCCGATGAAGTGCGCACTTTGGCCCGGCGCACCCAGCACTCCACCGAAGAGATCGAGCAGATGATTGCCAAGCTCCACAGCGGTGTCGGCGCTGCGGTGAAGGCCATGGGCACCAGCCACGAGATGGCCAATGGCACGGTGGGGCAGTCGGAAAAAGTCCAGCAGGCCCTCGAAAACATCCTCGGCGCGGTAGGCATGATCGTCGACCAGAACCAGCAGATTGCCGCCGCCGTCGAACAGCAGACTGCCGTGGCCCATGACATCGATCAGAACATCGTCGAGATCAATCGCGCCGGTGAACATGCAGCGCAGGGCGCGCACCAGACTGAAGAGGCCAGCCGGCAGTTGTCCTTGCAAGTGATCGAGCTGAAGCAGTTGATCGGGGCCTTTCGAGTGTGAGGCATGGCCAGGCATGCATCGGGGATGGGCCCCTACCAGTTGAACAGCTCGCAGGCATTGCGGGTGCTCGCCTCGGCCAGCGCTGAGGAGCTGATGCCCATGCGCTCCGCCAGGGCGGCGCAGATGTCTGGCAGGTGTTCGGGGCTGTTGCGCTGGCCGGGGTACATCACGGGGGCCATGTCCGGTGAGTCGGTTTCCAGTACCACGCTTTCCAGCGGCAGCCGGGCGATCACCTTGTGCATGCGCAGGGCTTGCGGCCACGTGGCCGCGCCGCCCAGGCCCAGTTTGAAGCCGAGCTTGATGTACTCGCGGGCCTCTTCCTGGCTGCCGGCAAATGCGTGGATGATTCCGCCCCGTGGCAGCCGAATGCGCTTGAGAGTGGCGATCACGGCAGCGTGGCTGCGGCGCACATGCAGCAGCGCCGGCAGTTGGAAATCCACCGCCAGCTTCAGTTGCGCTTCAAACAGGCTTTGCTGGCGTTCGCGGTCCAGCTGTTCGAGGAAATAATCCAGGCCGATTTCGCCCACCGCGCACAGTTGCCGGTGGCCGTTCAGGCGGGTCAGCCAGTCGCCCAGTTCCGTCAGGTCGGCGGGGCGATGGTCGTCGAGATACACCGGGTGCAGGCCGAAGGCGGCGAATAAATCCGCGTCGGTTTGCACCAGGTCCCACAACCGTTGCCAATTCTGCTGATAGACCCCGAGCACCACCATCCTGCGCACGCCCAGGCGGCGACTGCGGCTCAGGACTTCGCGGCGGTCCGTATCGAAGTCCGGAAAATCCAGATGGGTGTGGCTGTCGATCAGCTCCACACCGCTTACTCCGAGTGAATCCGCTGCTTGAACGTACGGCCGATGGCATGCACGCCGGGTTCGTAGTGCTGTTCTTCAATGGCCGCCAGCGCCAGGCGCAGCGCGGTGTCGGCAATCAACTGATGCTGCTGGGCCATGGCATTCACCGGCAGCGGCAGGAAATCCAGCAGTTGGGTGTCGCCAAACGTCCCCAGTCGCAGTGGCCGGGATTTGAGCGGGAAGTCATGCAGCGCGTCAAACACCCCTTGCAGCAGGACGTAGGACGTAGTCACCAGTGCGTCAGGCAAATGCCCCAGGCTTTGCAGCAACTGCTCCATCAGCTGTCGGCCACAGTCGCGGCTGAACGACTCGCCTTGTTCGATCAGCACTTCGCCGCTGAAGTCTTTCAGCGCTTGCTTGAAACCGGCGGTACGTTCCTGGCTGATGCTCAGCTCTGGCCGCGCGCCGATCAACACGATCTGCCTGGGCAGCGGGTGCAGCAGGCTGCTGGTCAATTGCTGGCAGGCCTGGCGATCATCGCTGACCACCGAGCAAAACTGCGTAGACTCCATCACCCGGTCGATGGCGATCACCGGCAAACCCTTGGCTTGCAGTTCGCGGTAGCTGTCGTCGGTGGCCGGCAGGCAGCTGGCGACAAACAGCGCATCGCAACGGCGGGCGCGGAACAATTGCAGCAGTTGCCGCTCACTGTTGGCGTCGTCGTCGGAGCTGGCGATCAGCAATTGATAGCCGCGGGCACGGGCGCCTTGTTCGAGCAACTTGGCGATGCGTGCGTAACTGGGGTTTTCCAGGTCCGGCAGGATAAAACCCAGGGTACGGGTGTGCCGGCTGCGCAGCCCGGCGGCCTGGGGGTTGGGCGTAAAGCCATGTTCTTCAACCACGGCGCGCACCCGTTCGACGGTTGCGCTGCTGATCCGTTGCTGTTCGGCCTTGCCATTGATGACGTAGCTGGCGGTGGTCACAGACACACCGGCAATGCGCGCGATATCACTGAGTTTCAAACCGGGATTTCCTTGTTTTTTAGAGCTTGCCCCGACATTTTGTCCAATCGTAACCGATTACTGCAGGCGACCATTGTCGCAACTCAACAGCCGAGTGGCTCTTCAATCATGGGAAATTAACGCGTAATCTGCCATAAATTCTAGATTAAACGTTTCAGCAAGCGTATTTTTACGATTATCGCGACGAGTGTGGTCCTGCCAACTGACCACTCAGTCAATTTTATTCGAACGCTTTTGCACTGATTTATTCAAAATAATACCTAGTGCGCCCGCCGCACTAACTAGGAGAACGGCATGCTTGAGCTCACCCACGAGCAGATATCCATGGGCCAGACGGCTGTGGATAAGTCTGCTGCCTTGCAACTGCTCGCTGAAAAACTGGTGGCCGATGGCCTGGTCGCCGAGGGTTACCTCAGTGGCTTGCAAGCGCGTGAAGCCCAAGGCTCGACCTTTCTCGGCCAGGGTATCGCCATCCCCCACGGCACCCCCGAAACACGCGACCAGGTGTTCGCCACCGGCGTGCGCCTGCTGCAATTTCCCGACGGCGTGGATTGGGGCGATGGCCAGATCGTCTACCTGGCGATCGGCATTGCCGCCAAATCCGACGAACACCTGCGCCTGCTGCAACTACTGACCCGTGCCCTCGGCGAGACCGACCTGGGCCAGGCCCTGCGTCGCGCCAGTTCTGCCGAGGCCTTGCTGAAACTGCTGCAAGGTGCGCCGCAGGAGCTGGCGCTGGACGCACAGATGATTGGCCTGGGCGTGTCGGCTGATGATTTCGAAGAACTGGTGTGGAGAGGCGCACGCCTGTTGCGCCAGGCCGATTGTGTGAGCAATGGCTTTGCCGCCGTGCTGCAACAAGTCGACGCGCTGCCCCTGGGCGATGGCCTGTGGTGGCTGCACAGCGAGCAGACAGTGAAGCGTCCCGGCCTGGCCTTCGTCACTCCGGACAAACCCATGCGTTACCTGGGCCAGCCCTTGAGCGGCCTGTTCTGCCTGGCCAGCCTCGGCGAGGCCCACCAGACCTTGCTCGAACGCCTGTGTGCCTTGCTGATCGAAGGCCGTGGCCAGGAACTCGGCCGCGCCACCAGCAGCCGGGCCGTACTGGAAGTGCTCGGCGGTGAACTGCCCGCCGACTGGCCAAGCGTGCGCATTGCCCTGGCCAACGCCCACGGGCTGCATGCGCGCCCGGCGAAGATCCTCGCGCAATTGGCGAAAAGTTTTGCCGGTGAAATCCGTGTGCGCATCGTCGATGGAGACGTCGGCGCGGTATCGGTAAAAAGCCTGAGCAAGTTGCTCAGCCTCGGTGCGCGTCGCGGCCAGGTACTGGAGTTTGTCGCCGAGCCAACCATTGCCGGTGACGCCTTGCCCGCCTTGCTGGCGGCAGTGGAAGACGGCCTCGGCGAAGAAGTCGAGCCGCTGCCGGCAGTCAGCGCCCAACGAGCCGTGGTCGAGATCGAACCGGTCATCAGCGCGCCAGTGTCCGGCAGCCTGATCCAGGCCATTGCCGCCGCCCCCGGCATTGCGATTGGCCCGGCGCATATCCAGGTGCTGCAACCTTTCGAATACCCGCTGCGCGGCGAGTCGCCGGTGATCGAGCGCCAGCGCCTGCACGCGGCGTTGACCGACGTGCGCCGGGACATCCAGGGCCTGATCGAGCGCAGCAAGTCCAAGGCCATCCGCGAGATCTTCATCACCCACCAGGAGATGCTCGACGACCCGGAACTGACCGACGAAGTCGAGACGCGCCTCAAGCAGGGCGAAAGCGCCGAAGCCGCGTGGATGAGCGTGATCGAAGCCGCCGCCAAACAGCAGGAATCGTTGCAGGACGCCTTGCTTGCCGAGCGCGCCGCCGATCTGCGTGACATTGGCCGCCGCGTGCTGGCGCAACTGTGCGGCGTCGAAACCGCCCAGGAGCCGGACGAACCCTACATCCTGGTGATGGACGAAGTGGGTCCCTCGGACGTGGCGCGCCTGGACCCGGTGCGTGTCGCCGGCATCCTCACTGCCCGTGGCGGCGCCACCGCCCACAGCGCCATCGTCGCCCGTGCTTTGGGCATTCCCGCGCTGGTGGGTGCAGGCCCTGCTGTATTGCTGTTGGCTTCGGGCACGCCGTTGTTGCTGGATGGCCAGCGCGGTCGCCTGCATGTGGACGCCGACGCCGCCACCTTGCAGCGCGCCACCGTCGAACGCGACACCCGCGAACAACGCTTGAAAGCCGCCGCAGCGCAACGCCATGAACCGGCCCTGACCCGCGATGGCCATGCCGTCGAAGTATTCGCCAATATCGGCGAAAGCGCCGGGGTTGCCGGCGCGGTGGAGCAGGGCGCCGAAGGCATCGGCCTGCTGCGCACCGAACTGATTTTCATGGCCCACAAACAAGCGCCCGACGAGGCCACCCAGGAAGCCGAATACCGCCGCGTGCTCGACGGCCTGGGCGGTCGGCCGCTGGTGGTGCGCACCCTTGATGTGGGCGGTGACAAACCGCTGCCTTACTGGCCGATCGCCAAGGAAGAAAACCCCTTCCTCGGCGTGCGCGGCATCCGCCTGACCCTGCAACGCCCGCAGATCATGGAAGCGCAATTGCGCGCGCTGTTGCGTTCGGCAGACAACCGTCCACTGCGCATCATGTTCCCCATGGTTGGCAGTGTTGACGAGTGGCGCCAGGCCCGGGACATGACCGAGCGCCTGCGCCTGGAAATCCCGGTGGCCGACCTGCAACTGGGGATCATGATCGAAGTGCCGTCGGCCGCGTTGCTGGCGCCGGTACTGGCCAAGGAAGTGGACTTCTTCAGCGTCGGCACCAACGACCTGACCCAATACACCCTGGCCATCGACCGTGGCCATCCGACGCTGTCGGCCCAGGCTGACGGCCTGCATCCGGCGGTGTTGCAACTGATCGACATCACCGTGCGCGCCGCCCATGCCCATGGCAAATGGGTCGGCGTGTGCGGCGAGCTGGCAGCCGACCCTTTGGCAGTTCCGGTGCTGATCGGCCTGGGAGTGGATGAGCTGAGTGTGTCTGCGCGCAGCATCCCCGAGGTCAAGGCACGGGTGCGTGAATTCAGTCTGAGCGAGGCCCAGGGCCTGGCACAAAAAGCCCTGGCGGTGGGTTCTCCCGCCGAAGTGCGTGCGCTTGTGGAGGCCGTGTAAATGGCAAGGATTTTAAGCCTGACGCTGAACCCGGCGTTGGACCTGACGGTGCGCCTGGCGCGCCTGGAACCTGGCGAGGTCAACCGCAGCGAAGCGATGATCACCCACGCTGCCGGCAAGGGCGTGAACGTCGCGCAGGTGCTGGCGGACCTTGGTCATCAGGTGACCGTGGGCGGCTTTCTTGGAGAGGACAATCCCCAGGCATTCGAGATGCTGATTGCCCGTCGCGGTTTTACCGATGCCTTTATTCGAGTGCCGGGCGAAACCCGCAGCAATATCAAGATCGCCGAGCAGGACGGGCGGGTCACGGATGTCAATGCGCCGGGCCCGTTGGTCAGCGAGCAGGCGCAACACGCACTGCTTGAGCAACTGGCGCGGATTGCTCCGGGATACGACGCCGTCGTCGTGGCCGGCAGCCTGCCACGCGGCATCACCCCTCAGTGGTTCCAGGGCCTGCTGCAGCAACTGAAAAACCTCGGCTTGAAAGTCGCCCTGGACACCAGCGGCGAAGCGCTGCGCGCTGGATTGAACGCCGGCCCGTGGTTGGTCAAACCCAATACCGAAGAACTGGCCGATGCCCTCGGTCACTCCACAGATGCCATCCGCCAACTGCATCGGCAAGGTGTGGAGCATGTGGTGGTCTCCGACGGTGCCGCGGGTGTGAGCTGGTACAGCCCGGAAACGGCGCTGCACGCCACGCCGCCCAAGGTAATCGTGGCCAGTACCGTAGGCGCCGGCGACTCGCTGCTGGCCGGGATGCTTCACGGTTTGCTCAGTGGCGATACGCCGGAGCAGACCCTGGGCCGCGCCACCGCCATTGCCGCGATGGCGGTCACGCAGATCGGCTTTGGCATCACCGACGAAGCGCAGCTTGAGACTTTGCAGAGCGGCGTCCACGTGCGCCCGCTGACAGAACAATAAGAGGGTTGGTCATGAAGTTAGCCATTGTTACTGCCTGCCCGAACGGCATGGTCACCAGTGTGCTGTGCGCCCGCTTGCTGGATGCCGCCGCGCAACGCCAGGGCTGGAGCACCAGCGTCGAAGTGGTCGACGTGCAGCATCCGGAACGCCAATTGTCGGCGGCCACCCTTGAAGCCGCCGAGTGGGTATTGCTGGTCAGCAGCACGCCGGTGGACATGCAGCGTTTTGTCGGCAAACGTGTATTCCGCAGCACGCCGGCCCAGGCGTTGCAGGATGTGGATGCGGTGTTGCGTCGCGGAGCCGAGGAGGCCCAGGTGCAGGTAGCTGACGCGGCACCGGCGAAAAGCACGCCGCGTATCGTCGCGATCACCGCGTGCCCGACCGGCGTCGCCCACACCTTCATGGCTGCCGAAGCGTTGCAGCAAACCGCCAAGCGCCTCGGGTATGACTTGCAGGTGGAAACCCAGGGCTCCGTGGGCGCCCGCACGCCGCTGAGTCCCGAGGCGATTCGTGACGCCGACGTTGTGCTGCTCGCCGCCGACATCGAAGTCGCCACCGAGCGCTTTGCCGGCAAGAAAATCTATCGCTGCGGCACCGGGATCGCGCTCAAGCAATCCGAGGCGACCCTCAACAAGGCGCTGGCCGAAGGCAAGCAGGAATCCGCTGCCAGTGGTGCCGCTGCCAAACCGGAGAAGACCGGTGTCTACAAACACTTGCTCACCGGCGTGTCGTTCATGCTGCCGATGGTGGTGGCGGGCGGTCTGCTGATCGCCCTGTCATTCGTGTTCGGCATTCATGCCTTTGAAGAAAAAGGCACCCTGGCCGCCGCGCTGAAAACCGTCGGCGACCAGGCGTTCATGCTGATGGTGCCGCTGCTGGCGGGTTACATCGCCTACTCGATTGCCGACCGTCCTGGATTGGCCCCCGGCATGATCGGTGGCCTGCTGGCCAGCACCTTGGGCGCGGGGTTTATCGGCGGGATCTTCGCCGGCTTTCTCGCCGGCTACTGCGTCAAATTCATCAGCCGCGCGATCCGTTTGCCCCAGAGCCTGGAAGCCCTCAAGCCGATCCTGATCATCCCGTTGCTGGCGAGCCTGTTCACCGGCCTGGCGATGATTTACCTGGTAGGGCCGCCGGTGGCGAAGATGCTCACCGGCCTCACGGATTTTCTCAGCACCATGGGCACCACCAACGCCGTGCTGCTGGGCATCTTGCTAGGCGGCATGATGTGCGTCGACCTCGGTGGCCCGATCAACAAGGCAGCCTACGCGTTTTCCGTCGGCCTGCTGGCAGCGCAAAGCGGTGCCCCCATGGCCGCGACCATGGCCGCCGGCATGGTGCCGCCGATTGGCATGGGCATCGCCACCTTCCTGGCGCGGCGCAAGTTCGCCCAGACCGAGCGTGAAGCCGGCAAGGCCGCGCTGATCCTCGGCATGTGCTTTATCTCTGAAGGCGCAATTCCGTTTGCTGCCAAGGACCCGCTGCGGGTAATCCCGGCAAGCATCGCCGGCGGTGCGCTGACCGGTGCGCTGTCGATGTATTTCGGCTGCAAGCTGATGGCGCCCCATGGTGGATTGTTTGTGATGCTGATCCCGAATGCGATCAACCATGCGCTGCTGTACCTGCTGGCGATCGTGGCGGGCAGTTTGTTGACGGCCGTGGTGTATGCATTCCTCAAGCGCCCTGAGACCGTAGAGCTTTCTGTCGCACCCGCCCAGGCATGACGCGGTTCATGTAGGAGCTGGCTTGCCTGCGATGCAGGCACCTCGGTGTATCAACGCAACCGAGTTGAGGCTATCGCAGGCAAGCCAGCTCCCACATTTGACCTCCGTGAGCAATAAGGCCGGTGTCATAACTCGTTCATCCCGTCATGCTTAAGTTTCCCTTTTGCTGCTCGAGAGGGAACCCGCATGAGCCACTTCAATCTCGGCCGCCGCCGCGTGATGCAAGCCGTCGGCGCAGGCCTGTTGCTGCCGGGCCTCGCGCCTGCGGTGATCGCCTCGGTCAAGGATCGCCCGCAACTCACCGACGGCGTGCAGTCCGGCGACCTGCTGGGCGACCGCGCGATGATCTGGAGCCGCAGCGACCGCCCGGCCCGGATGGTGGTGGAGTGGGACACCCGTAGCGTATTCAGCAACCCGCGCAAATTCGTCTCGCCCCTGGCCGACAGCCGCACCGATTTCACCGCCCGTGTCGAACTCACCGGCCTGCCCGTCGACCAGGCGATTTTCTACCGTGTGCACTTTGAGGATGCCCAGACCGGCGTGGCCAGCGAGCCCTGGTTCGGTCACCTGCGCAGCGTGCCGCAGCAGCGCCGGGATATCCGCTTTGTGTGGAGCGGCGACACCGTCGGCCAGGGCTTCGGCATCAACCCGGACATCGGCGGCATGCGCATCTACGAAGCCATGCGCCTGCGCCTGCCGGACTTCTTCATTCACAGCGGCGACACCATCTACGCCGACGGCCCGGTGCCCGCGCAACTGACCACCGAGGACGGACGCATCTGGCGCAACATCACCACCGAAGCCAAAAGCAAAGTCGCTGAAACCCTGAATGAATACCGGGGCAACTACCGCTACAACCTGATGGACGAGAACGTACGTCGCTTCAACGCCGAAGTGCCGCAGATCTGGCAGTGGGACGACCACGAGGTGATCAACAACTGGTCGCCGAGCAAGCAACTGGATGAACGCTACAAGACTCGCGACATCAATACCCTGGTAGGCCGTGCGCGCCAGGCCTGGCTGGAATATTCACCGATGCGCCGGCAAAGCGCCGACCAGGGCGGGCGGATTTATCGCAAGCTCAGCTACGGCCCGTTGCTGGATGTGTTTGTGCTGGACATGCGCAGCTATCGCGGGCCGAACGATGACAACCTTGGCGGTGAAAAACCGTTCCTTGGGCGTGAGCAACTGGACTGGCTCAAGCGCGAATTGAAGGCCTCCCAGGCGCAGTGGAAAGTCATCGCCGCCGACATGCCCATTGGCCTGGGCGTGCCCGACGGTGAGGTCAGCCCCGGCGTGCCGCGTTGGGAAGCGATCGCCAACGGCGACCCGGGCCCGGCCCAGGGGCGCGAGTTGGAAATTGCCGAATTGCTCGCGTTTCTGCGGGCGCAGCAGGTGCGTAATCACGTGTGGCTGACGGCGGATGTGCATTACTGCGCGGCCCATCATTACCATCCGGATCGGGCGGCGTTTCAGGATTTTGAGCCGTTCTGGGAGTTTGTCGCCGGGCCGTTGAATGCCGGGAGTTTCGGGCCTAATCCGCTGGATAAAACCTTTGGCCCGGAAGTGGTGTTCGAGAAGGCGCCGACGGTGCAGAACAGCTCGCCGTTTGCCGGGTTCCAGTTTTTTGGCGAGGTGCAGATTGACGGGCAGACGGCGGAGCTGACGGTGATTTTGCGGGACCTGGATGGGGTTTCGGTGTTTGAACAGAAGCTGGCGCCAGTGTGATTGCAATGCAATCTACCTACTGAAGAAGAGCCAATGTGGGAGCGGGCTTGCTCGCGAAGGCGGTGTGTCAGTCAACAGATGTATGGACTGATCCACTGCCTTCGCGAGCAAGCCCGCTCCCACATTTTGATCGGTGTATCTTCAGGGGGTCAGTAAACATCCCGGCGGTAGCGGCCCTGCTCGATCAAGCGTTCGACGGCTTCGCTGCCCAGCACATCGTGCAGCACCTGATCCACACCCGCCGCCATCCCCTGCAAACTGCCGCAGACGTAAATCGCGGCGCCATCGGCCACCCATTTACGCAGCACATCCGCTGATTCGCGCAGGCGATCCTGCACGTAGATTTTCTCTGCCTGGTCCCGGGAAAAGGCCAGGTCCAGTAGCGCCAGGTCACCGCTGGCCAGCCAGCCTTGCAGCTCGTCCTGGCAGTGGTAGTCATGGGCGATATTGCGTTCGCCAAACAGCAGCCAGTTGCGCTGCTGGCCGTCGGCAACCCGCGCCTTGAGCAGGCTGCGCAACCCGGCAAGGCCGGTGCCGTTGCCCAGCAGGATCATCGGGAGCGGCTCGGTCGGCAGATGGAAACCACTGTTGCGCCGCACTCGCAGGCTGATGGTCGAACCCAGCGGTGCATGTTCGGTCAACCAGCCGGAACCCACGCCCACGCTGCCATCGGGGTGACGCTCCTGGCGCACGATCAGCTCCAGCACACCGTCGCTGGCAATCGAGGCGATGGAGTATTCGCGCATGCCCAGCGGCACCAGTGCATTGACCAGCGCCTGGGCATGCAGGCCCACCAGGTGTGCGCGATTGTCCGGCAGTTGGCGGCCGGCCAGGGCCTGGTCGAGGGTGTGTGCAAGGCCGTCGACTACCACACCTTCGCTGCCGGCCAGTCCCAGGCCTTCCAGGAAGTGTTCGATGGCCCATGGGCAATTGCGTGGCAGCACTTCCACCAGGTCGCCGGCCAGCCAGTCCCGGGGGGCTGGCGGGGTGAGCCCGAGCAAATAGACGCCGGAGCCACTGCTGTGCGGGTTGAGCAGGGTGCGTTGCTTCAGGGTCCAGTTTTCATAGGTCGCGCTGGCCCATGCCGCAGCGGGTGCATGGCCGGTCAGTTGGCCCAGTTGTTGTTGCCAGTGCAGCAACGCATCGGTGTCGCCGCTGTCGACTTCCACCGGGGCGAACAGCGGGTTGCCGCCCTGGTTGGTCAGCCAGAAATGCAGGCGCCGGGCGAAGCCGCAGAAGTGTTGGTACTGGCGATCACCCAGGGCCAACACCGAGTAGTTCAGGCCCTTGAGGGACAGGTCCTGGCCGAGCACGCTGCGCTCGAAACCGCGGGCGCTGTCCGGTGCCTCGCCGTCGCCGAAGGTGCTGACCACGAACAGCGCATGGCTCGATTGGCGCAAATCCTCTTCGCTGACGCTGCCCAGCGACTGCACGTTCACTGGCACGCCGGCGGCCTGCAACTGCCCGGCGGTCTGCCAGGCCAGTTGCTCGGCAAAGCCGCTCTGGCTGGCAAAGCCGATCAGCCAGGCCGGCGCGTCGCTGTGGTTGCCGGTCAGGCCTTTGCGGGCATCGCGCACCTGGCGTTTCTTGCGGCGGCGGTCCAGGTACAGCAGCCAGCCGGTGATGAAGAACAGCGGCATCAGCAGCGCGCTGAACGTCAGGATGATCCGGCCGGGCAGGCCGAAGTAGCTGCCGGTGTGCAGCGCATAGATACTGGTCAGGATCTGCGCCTTGAAGCTTTTGCCGGCGTAGGTGTCATGGGATTTGACTTCGCCGGTGGCCGGGTCGAGGTTGATCTGGTTCAGCGCGCGATCGTGGGGCGAGGTCTTCAGCAGGTAGTAGACGGTGGCGGGTTGGCCGGCGACCGCGGGCATGCGGATGTTGTAGCCGCTCAAGCCGGGGCCGGCGTTGCTGTAGATGCTGCTCCAGATCGCGGCGTAATTGGCCACCGGCGCGGGCCCTTCGGGGGCCGGGCCGCGCTTGCGTACGCGTTCGTTCTGCGGCGCGTCGGACAGCAGTCTGGTCATGCCGTTGCTGTACCACTCGTAGGACCAGAACAGTCCGGTCAGTGCCGCCAGAAGATAGAACAGCAGGCACCAAGTGCCGAATACCGAGTGCAGGTCCCAGTTGAAACTGCGGCCTTTCTTGCGCCAGTCCACCGCCAGCCATGCACGCCAGCTTGCCACCTGGCGCGGCCAGCGCAGGTACAGGCCCGAAAGGCAGAAGAACACCAGGATCAGCGTGCAGGCGCCGGTGATTTGCCGGCCGGTGTCGCCGATGGCGAGGAAACGGTGCAGTTGCAGCACGAAGCCGAAGAAGTCCTGGCCGACGGCATCGCCCAGGTAATCGCCGGTGTACGGGTCGAAGTAGCGCATCTGCCCGCGGCGTTCACCGGGCGGTGGGGTGAACCAGACCTTGGCTGCGTTGGTGCTGTCGGGCTGCACCGTGAGCATCGACACGACTTTGCCTTCACGGGCTTCCAGCAGGTGCACCAGTTCAGCGGGCGGCAGTACCCCGGCCGGACGCTTTTCCACCGTCAACACCGTCGGGTTCAGCAACTCGATGATTTCATCCTGGAACGACACCGTTGCGCCGGTGATCCCCATCAAGGCCAACACCAGCCCGGCGGTAATGCCGAAGAACCAATGCAACTGGAACAGGGTTTTCTTCAACACGTCGTACGGCCTCGTCATCAGGTTAGGTGTTCACGGCGCGCATTATGCCGCGAGTTGTCGAGAAAGATTCTTTTTTACACGCAAAAACCCCACGCATCCGATGCGTGGGGTTTCGTGCAGTCATTTGTATCGGTTTAGAAATGGAAACTGGTGGTCAGCAGGGCCGTACGACCGGCTGCCTGGTTGGCAAAATGCGAGGCATAGGCCTTGTCGTAGTAGGTCTTGTCGGTGAGGTTCTGCACGTTCAACTGCAGGTCGACGTTCTTGGTCAGCTTGTAGCTGGCCATGGCGTCGTAGCGGGTGTAGGACGGCACGTAGACGGTGTTGCCCGCATCGCCGTAGACCTCGTCGACATAGAACGCGCCGCCGCCGATGGTGAGCTTCGGTGTCACGTCATACGTCGTCCACAGGCTGAAGGTGTTCTTCGGCGTGTTGGGCATCTGGTTGCCTTTGTTCGAGCCGGCACTGACGACACCGTTACGACCGTTCAGGCCCGGGTCCACCAGTTCGCTTTTCAGGTAGCTGTAGCCGGCGAACACTTGCCATTGATCGGTCAGCTTGCCGCTGGCGGAAAGCTCCAGGCCGTCGACGCGGGATTCGCCACCGTTTTCATAGGTCAGCGCGTCCACCAGGATCCGCGTGTTTTTCTTCTCGGTGCGGAACACCGCGGCGGTCAGGGACAGGCGGTCGTGGAACATGTCCCACTTGGTGCCCAGCTCGTAGTTGACGGTCTCTTCCGGTTTCAGGTCGCTGGTGGCGGCGCCGGCAGACAGCGGGTTGCCGTCGGCGCCTTCACCTACCAGGCCGCCGGCCGGTGAGGCTGAGGTGGCGTAAGAGGCATAGATGCTGCCGTTTTCAACCGGCTTCCAGACCAGGCCCGCCTGCCAGTTGAAGAACTGGCTGTCGTTCTTGATCTTGCTGCGGGCCTTGACGGTGGCGGTCGGCACCGCATTGGTGTTGGCCACGGTGTCGAAGGTGTCGTAGCGCAGGCCGACGTTCAGCAGCCATTTCGGGTCCAGCTCGATGGTGTCGAACACATAGGCGGCGCGGCTGGTGGCCTTGGTGTTGGTGCCGTTGTAGTTGCGCGCAATGCTGCCGGTCCAGGCATCGTCCGGGTTCGGGTTGCCCAGCGAGGTGCACTGGCCGCCTTTGCCGGGCGCCGGGCAACCGGGGTTGCTGTTCGGGCTGACGGTGTAGCCGCTGTAGCGGGTTTCTTCGCCGGTGAACTCAAGCCCGGTGGAGTAGGTGTTCTTGAAGCCCAGCGCCTGGAAGCTGCCAAACAGATCGGTCTGGTTGGTGGTGGTCTCGGTGGTGGACACGCGGGTGTTCGCGCGGCGCCACACGGTGCCGAACTGGTTGACGTTGTGCTGGCTGTCGTCGGGTTGGGTGACGATATAGTCCTGGCCGGTGTTGCCGTGGCGCAGGGTGTTTTTCAGCGTCATGTTGTCGTTCAGGTCGTGCTCGATGGAGAACGTGCTGATGTCGGCGCGGGTCTTGCGGAAGTCGCGATCCTTGAGGCCGTAGAAGTTGTTGCTGTCGCCGCCGTCGGTTGGCTTGTCATGCACGTGGGCGGCTTTTGCGCCGCTGTTGCTGTAGCCATACGGAATGCCCGAATCCGGCAGGTCGTTGCTTTCCATGTGGTAGTAGCTGAGGTTGACGCGAGTCGGAGTGCCCAGGCCGAAGGTCAGCGACGGGGCCACGCCCCAGCGGTCGTAGTTGACGGCATCACGCCCGGCGACGTTCTGTTCGTGGCTCATCAGGTTCAGGCGGAAGGCCGCGCTGTCGAGGAACTGACGGTTGACGTCGAGCACATAGCGGCGGGTCTGGTCGGAGCCGTAGGTGAAGCCACCGTTGGTGAAGTCCCGCGCCTGTGGCGTCTTGCTCACCAGGTTGAGGCTGCCGCCGGCCGAGCCGCGGCCGCCGAATGACGAGTTGGGGCCTTTGCTGACTTCGATGGATTCGATGTCGAAGATCTCGCGGCTCTGGCCGCCGGTGTCGCGCACGCCGTCGAGGTAGGTATCGCCCTGGGCGTCGAAGCCGCGAATGAACGGACGGTCGCCCTGCGGGTTGCCGCCTTCACCGGCGCCGAAGGTAATCCCTGGCACGGTGCGCAAGGCGTCCTGCAACGAGGTGGCGGCGGTGTCCTTGAGCACTTGCTGCGGCACCACGGTGACCGAGCGCGGAGTATCTACCAGCGGCGCGGTGTACTTCTGCGAGGACGCTTTTTCGACCTGGTAGGACGTGCTGTCCTGTTCCTGGCCGGTGATGCTGGTGGCTCCCAGGGAAATGCTGTTGCGCTCGCCTTTCTGCTCGGTGTCTTCAGCAGCTTGCGCCATTTGGGCGGCAGAGCTGGCGCTGATGGCAACGCCGATGGCCGAGGCCAGCAAACGTGGTGAACTGGCAGGTGTTTTTATCGAAGTGCGCGGCATGAGTGTGTCCTTTCCCCAAGGAGGTGAGGCCGCGGAATATAGGGAGAACAAGACTTCATATCAATTGCGATACATTACTATTCGCACTGAATTTACGTTCTTTACACTTTTTGCTTACGGTTTTGACGATCTCGTTCGTCCTTTGGGCGGGAGTAGGGTTGTACACAGTCAATAAGAATCACTACCATTGGCGTCTCACTGTTTTCAGGTAATGCCTCCATGTTGCTGCACATTCCCGGCCTGTTCTCTCGCGAGGAAGTGCTGCGCATCCGCGAAGCCCTGGCGCACACCGAGTGGGCCGACGGCAAAATCACTGCCGGGCACCAATCGGCCAAGGCCAAACACAACCTGCAACTGCCGGAAGGCCACCCGCTGGCAAAGGAAATCGGCGCGGCGATCCTCGATCGACTGTGGAAAAATCCGCTGTTCATGTCAGCGGCGTTACCGCACAAGGTCTTCCCGCCATTGGTCAACTGTTACACCGCCGGCGGCAGTTTCGACTTCCATATCGACAACGCCGTGCGCCAGTCCAAGGGCAGCCACGAGCGGGTGCGCACTGACCTTTCCTCCACCGTATTTTTCAGCGACCCCGACGACTACGACGGCGGCGAGCTGGAAATCCAGGACACCTTCGGCCTGCAGCGGGTCAAGTTGCCGGCGGGCGACATGGTGCTGTACCCCGGCTCCAGCCTGCACAAGGTCAACGCCGTGACCCGCGGCGCGCGCTACGCCTCGTTTTTCTGGACCCAAAGCCTGGTGCGCGAGGACAGCCAGCGCACCTTGCTGTTCGAGATGGACGGGGCGATCCAGCAACTGAGCCGCGACGTGCCCGACCACCCCGCGCTGATCCAGCTCACCGGCACCTATCACAACCTGCTGCGCCGCTGGGTTGAGGTCTGACCGTGGGCTTTTTATTGCGCCGTGAAGAAGTACTCAACGTTGAGCAATTGCAGAGCATGCTCGACGACTCCCCGGTGCGCGCCGCCCAGGCGATTTTGATCGCCGCGAAAGAGGGTGTGGTGGATGCCCAGGCGCTGCTCGGGCAAATCCTGCTGGAAGGGCGCGGCATCGAGCGCGATGAAGCACTGGCAATGCGCTGGTTCCGCATCGCCGCCAAGGGCGGGCATTTGATGGCGCGCAATATGCTCGGGCGTTGCCTGGAGCATGGCTGGGGTTGCGAGGCGGATGCCGTGGCGGCGGCCCGGGAATATCGTCGGGCGGCCGAGGCCGGGCTGGATTGGGGTTTGTACAACTACGCCAACCTGCTGGCGACCGGGCGCGGGGTTGCCGAGGATCAAACCCAGGCGCTGGCGTGTTATCGACAGGCGGCGGAACTGGGCCATGCCAAGTCGATGAACCTGCTGGGGCGTTATCTGGAAGAAGGGCAGTACTGCCCGAGGGATCTGGAGGCGGCGGTGGCGTGGTATCGCCAGTCAGCAGAAGGCGGGGATTTTCGCGGGCAGTTCAGTTATGCGGCGGTGTTGGCGGACCGGGGCGAGATAGAAACGGCACTGGAATGGTTGCGCAAGGCACTGGCGGGCGGGAATTTGAAGTTTTTGCGGGTGGCGCACAAGGCGTTGTGTGCCGCCAATGAGCCGCAGATACGGGCAATGGCCGAGATCTATCAAGAGCATGCGATTGAACTTGATCGTTCCCACGCGCTGCGTGGAAATGCCGCCCTGGACGCTCTGCGTCCGCTCTAACGGCGTGACGCAGAGCGTCACCGGATGCGTTCCCACGCAGAGCGTGGGAACGATCAGGGCGTGCGTTTACAGGTAGAACGATTTCAATGGCGGGAAGCCATTGAATTCAACGGCGCTGTAGCTGGTGGTGTACGCGCCGGTGGACAACCAGTACATCCGGTCACCAATCGCCAGGTTCAGCGGCAGGCCGTACTTGTAGTTCTCGTACATGATGTCGGCGCTGTCGCAGGTCGGGCCGGCGATGACCACTTCTTCCATCTCGCCTTTCTTCTCGGTCCAGATCGGGAACTTGATGGCTTCGTCCATGGTTTCGATCAGGCCGGAGAATTTGCCCACGTCGGTGTATACCCAACGCTCGACGGCGGTGCGGGATTTACGCGCAACCAGTACCACTTCGCTGACCAGGATCCCGGCGTTGGCGATCAACGAACGGCCCGGCTCCAGGATGATTTCCGGCAGATCGTCACCGAAGTCTTCCTTGAGGAAGCGGATGATTTCCTCGGCGTAGGTTTCCAGGCTGTTGGTGCGGGTGATGTAGTTGGCCGGGAAGCCGCCGCCCATGTTGATCAGCTTCAGGTGGATGCCGTCTTCTTCCTTCAGGCGCTCGAAGATCACTTTGACCTTGGCAATCGCCGCGTCCCACACGCTGATGTCACGCTGCTGCGAGCCGACGTGGAAGGAGATGCCGTAAGGCACCAGGCCCAGGTCGCGAGCGAGGATCAGCAGGTCCATGGCCATGTCGGTCTGGCAGCCGAATTTGCGCGACAGCGGCCAGTCGGCCGTGGTCGAGCCTTCGGTGAGGATGCGCACATACACTTTCGAACCCGGGGCGGCCTTGGCGATGTTGCGCAGGTCGGCTTCGGAGTCGGTGGAGAACAGGCGCACGCCCTTCTCGTAGAAGTAACGGATGTCCTTGGATTTCTTGATGGTGTTGCCGTAGCTGATACGGTCGGGGCTGACGCCGCGGTCCATGACCTTGTCCAGCTCGTAGATCGACGCGATGTCGAAGCTCGAACCCTTGTCCTTGAGCAGGTCGATGATCTCGACGGCCGGGTTGGCCTTGACGGCGTAATACACCTTGGCGAATTCGAAACCGGCGCGCAGGTCATCGTAGGCCTGGCTGATCATCGCGGTGTCGATCACCACGAACGGGGTTTCCTGGGTGTCGGCGAACGCCTTCATTTTGTCAAAAGTGGCGCGCGCGAAATAGTCTTCGACCTGGATCGACATGCTGGGAACTCCTACTGGCAAACTAGATTGATCAATGGGTGCAAATGAACGTCCTCCGTATCCCCACTTTGGTTCGCCTACTTCCCAAGGCATGTCGCCGAAAGCAAAAAGGCCATGGGATCAACCGCTTCCCTTGGCCTTGCTGTCTCGTCGTCAGTACTTGAGCCGGATGGATCGTTTCCAGCATGGACGTTCGGCGCGAACTTTAGGACGTGAGGGGCTATAGATCAACTAAAAATGTCGCGTTTTTGCACGCGTTCGTCGTGCGGTCGCGTGCAGCTACTTATGTAACCGACCGGTATGACGGATTGATGTTCCCCGGTAGGGGCAATTTGAGGTGTTGCGGGTACAGTGAAGATCCAATGTGGGAGCGGGCTTGCTCGCGAATGCGGTGTATCAGCCAATGCATCCGGTGACTGACACTCCGCCTTCGCGAGCAAGCCCGCTCCCACATTTTGACCGCTGTGTGTCAGGTCAGGCCAGTGCTGTCTCGGCAGGCGACACAATGCTGGTCTTGCCCCCACGGGACTTACCGGAACTCAGATACTCGGCAATCGACTCCTGGGTGACTTCCCCCAGGAACACCCGCTCCGCATCCATCACCGGCAACCACGAGCGGTTGAACTCGTACATGCGCGACAACAGGATGCGCAAATGCTCGTCGTACGCCGCCGTGGCGTTGAATTCCCGCAGGTACTGGCCGCAGGTACCGGTCTGACGATGCAGGTCGCGACGTCGCACATAACCCAGGGCCTTGTTCTCGGCATCGGTGACCACCACGTAGCGACGGTCCAACTCATCCATCTGCTCCAGGGCCTCCGCCACCGGGGTTTCCGGGCTGACCGACGGCGCGTTGTCCGCCGCATCTTCAGCCTTCACCAGCAGCAGGCGCTTGAGGGTGCTGTCCTGGCCAACGAAGTTGCTGACGAATTCGTCGGCAGGGTGGGCCAGCAGGGTGTCCGGGTGGTCGATCTGCAGCAGCTTGCCGGCGCGGAAGATCGCGATCTTGTCACCCAGCTTGATGGCTTCGTCGATGTCGTGGCTGACCATGATCACGGTCTTGTTCAGCGCGCGCTGCATCTCGAAAAACTCGTTCTGGATCATCTCGCGGTTGATCGGGTCGACCGCGCCGAACGGCTCATCCATCAGCAGCAACGGTGCATCCGCCGCCAGGGCGCGGATCACGCCGATCCGCTGCTGCTGGCCGCCGGACAGTTCACGCGGGTAGCGATGCAGGTACTGCTTGGGTTCGAGCTTGATCATGCTCATCAACTCGCGGGCGCGGTCGTGGCATTTCTGCTTGTCCCAGCCCAGCAGCTTGGGCACCACCACGATGTTCTCTTCGATGGTCATGTTCGGGAACAGACCGATCTGCTGGATCACGTAGCCGATGTTGCGACGCAGGGTCACTTCGTCGAGGTCGGTGGTGTCTTCGCCGTTGATCAGGATCTTGCCGGAGGTCGGCTTGATCAGGCGGTTGATCATCTTCAGCGTGGTGCTCTTGCCGCAGCCCGAGGGGCCGAGGAATACGCAAATTTCGCCTTCGTTGACGGTCAGGCTTACGGAATCAACGGCGGTGATGGTCTTGCCGTTGCTTTGGAAGGTCTTGGTCAGGTTTTGAAGTTCGATCATTTGAGCAGTCCTTTTGGAGTCAGCGTGCGTTGCAGCCATTGCAGAAGCAGGTCGGCGAAGATGGCCAGGAGACTGACCAGCACGGCGCCAACGATCAGCATCGACATGTCGCTGCGGCTGATGGAAGCCAGAATAAGTACACCCAGGCCACCGGCGCCGATGGTGGCGGCGATGGTCATCACACCAATGTTCATGACGACGGCGGTGCGCACACCGGCGAGGATCACCGGTACGGCAATCGGCAGCTCGACCATGCGCAAGCGCTGGCCGAAGGTCATGCCGATGCCTTTGGCGGCCTCGCGAATGCCTGGCTCAACGCCGGTGAGGGCGAGGTAGGTGTTACGCATGATGGGCAGCAGGGAATAGAGGAACACGGCGGTGATCGCCGGCATCGGCCCCAGGCCCTGGCCGAATTTGGAGTAGAACGGCAGCAGCAGGCCGAACAAGGCAATCGACGGCACGGTCAGCAACACCGTGGCACTGGCTTGCAATGGGCCGGCGAGCGTCGGGAAGCGGGTCATCAGCACGCCCAGGGGCACGCCGACGACGATTGCGAGGATCACTGCAATGCCGACCAGGGTGATGTGCTGCCAGGTCAGGTGCAGGACTTGGGCCCAATCAAGATGGGAAAAGGCGTTCAGGAATTCCATGTCTTCTCCTCTTAGTTGATCGGATGCTGGCGCAGGAAATCTGCGGCCACGGCGGACGGGCTTTCGTGGTCGACGTCGACCCGCGCGTTCAGCTGGCGCATGGTTTCGTCGTCGAACAGCGCAGCCAGTGGCTTGAGATCAGCGGCCAGTTGCGGATGGGCATCGAGGTAAACCTGACGCACCACCGGCGCGGCGGTGTAGTCCGGGAAGTAGTGCTTGTCGTCTTCCAGCAGCTTCAATTTGAAGGCGTTCAGGCGACCGTCGGTGGTGTAGACCAAGCCGGCAAACACCTGGCCATTACGCAGCGCGGTGTACACCAGGCCGGCGTCCATCTGCCGGGTGTTCTTGCGGGTCAGGTTCATGTCGTACAGCTTGACCATGCCGGCCATGCCGTCGGAACGGTTGGCGAACTCGGTGTCCAGGGCCACCAGGCGGTTTTCCTTGGTTTTCTCGGCCAGTGCCGCGGTCAGGTCGCTGATGCTGTTGATCTGCGGGAATTCCTTGGCCACGTTCTCTGGCAGGGCCAGGGCGTAGGTGTTGCTGAATTTCGACGGGGAGAGCCAGACCAGGCCTTTTTTCGCGTCGAGTTCTTTCACTCGGGCGTAGGACTGTTCGCTGTCGAGCTTCTCGTCGACGTGGTTGTAGGCCACCAGCGACACGCCGGTGTATTCCCAGATCAGGTCCAGTTGCCCGCTTTCCTGGGCACTGCGTGCCAGGTTGCTGCCCAGGCCGCCGGTCACACGGGTGTCGTAACCCTTGGTGCGCAGGTACTGGGAGGTGATTTCGGCGAGCAGGGTCTGTTCAGTGAACACCCGGGCACCGATGCGGATGACCGGTTTTTCAGCGGCTTGCGCAAACCCTGCGAACAGCAGGACGCAGCTCAATATCAATGTCAGTTTTTTCATGTGAATTCCTGTTTCAGGCCCAAGACGGGGCCAAAGCCTTAAGACGGACGCAACCCGCGTTCCAGCCAAAGGCGGCTGGCCATGGTCACCAGACCGTCGAGCAGCAAGGCCAGCAGCGCGGTGCATGCGGCGCCGAGCAGCAGTTGCGGCTGATTGTTCAGGGCGATGCCGGGGAAGATCAGGCTGCCCAGGCTGTTGGCGCCAATCAGGAACGCCAGGGGCGCGGTACCGACGTTGATCGCCAGGGCCACGCGCACACCGCCGATGATGATCGGCACGGCGTTGGGCAATTCCACGCGAAACAGCACCTGGCGCGGCGTCATGCCGATGCCGACGGCGGCTTCTTTCAGGGAACCTTGAACGTTTTTCAGGCCTTCATAGGTGTTGCGCACGATGGGCAGCAACGAGGCGAGGAACAGCGCGAAGATCGCGGGGCCGCTGCCGATGCCAAGGACACCGAGGGCGATGGCCAGTACGGCCAGGGGAGGGACGGTATTGCCGATGTTGAAGATCTGCATGAAGCGTTCTGCGCGCCCGACCATGTTGGGTCGGCTCAGCAGGATACCGGCGGGAATCCCTACGATCAGGGCGGCCAGCATCGAAACAAGGACGAGGATCAAATGAGCTTGCAGGTAAAACAACAAATCGTCGCGGTACAGTTCGATCGTGTTGATGCCGATCCAGTGGACCAGCAGGGCCAGGAGAGCGACGACAACCGCTCCTCCTATCAGCCCTTTGCCATAGCGAATAGCCACAGGCGGACTCCTTTTTTCTTTTGTCGGCGAACACATTTCCGAGCGGCAATGCCATTCCTGGCTGTCGGCGAATGTGGTCGCGAATAGCAGCTCGCCCCTACCGGCAACGCGGTATGCGGTCGAGCCATGAGCGCAGCCTCGTCAGGCTAACTTGCTGATTTTTCAGCCCCTGTTACGAGTGCGATAGCAGGGGAGTGGACGTCTCTACCTTTTAAAAGGTTCCATACTTGGCAGCAATTAGCCACCCCCAATGGGGTGAACGGTGGTCCGTCACCCCGGGTTTGCGCTATACTCGCCGCCCTTTTTTGACTCACCTGCCAGGCGATTTCCCATGACCCACCAGGCCGCCGAAGTCGCGAAACGCCGCACTTTCGCCATTATTTCCCACCCCGATGCCGGTAAAACCACCATCACCGAAAAGCTGTTGCTGATGGGCAAGGCGATCGCGGTGGCCGGCACGGTGAAATCCCGTAAATCCGACCGCCATGCCACCTCCGACTGGATGGAAATGGAAAAGCAGCGTGGTATTTCCATTACCACGTCGGTCATGCAGTTCCCGTATCGCGACCACATGATCAACCTGCTCGATACCCCGGGCCACGAAGACTTCTCCGAAGACACCTACCGCACCCTGACGGCGGTGGACTCGGCGCTGATGGTCCTCGACGGCGGTAAAGGCGTCGAGCCCCGCACCATCGCGCTGATGGACGTGTGCCGCCTGCGGGATACGCCGATTGTCAGCTTTATCAACAAACTCGACCGTGACATCCGCGACCCGATCGAACTGCTGGACGAAATCGAAGCCGTCCTGAAGATCAAGGCTGCGCCGATCACCTGGCCGATTGGTTGCTACCGCGACTTCAAGGGCGTGTACCACCTGGCCGACGACTACATCATTGTGTACACCGCCGGCCACGGCCACGAACGTACCGATGTGAAAATCATCGAGAAGCTCGACTCCGACGAAGCCCGCGCCCACCTGGGTGACGAGTACGACCGGTTTGTCGACCAGCTGGAACTGGTGCAGGGCGCCTGCCACGAGTTCAACCAGCAGGAGTTCCTCGACGGCCAGCTGACGCCGGTGTTCTTCGGTACCGCCCTGGGCAACTTCGGTGTCGATCACGTGCTGGATGCCGTGGTCAATTGGGCCCCCAAGCCGCTGGCCCGGGTTGCCAACGAGCGTACCGTGGAGCCTGTGGAAGAGAAATTCGCCGGCTTCGTGTTCAAGATCCAGGCGAACATGGACCCCAAGCACCGCGACCGTATCGCCTTCATGCGTATCTGCTCCGGCAAATACGAAAAAGGCATGAAGATGCGCCACGTGCGTACCGGCAAGGACGTGCGCATCGGCGACGCCCTGACCTTTTTCTCCTCCGAGCGTGAGCAACTGGAAGAAGCGTATGCCGGCGACATCATCGGCTTGCACAACCACGGCACCATCCAGATCGGTGACACCTTCACCGAAGGCGAAGTGCTGGGCTTCACCGGTATCCCGCACTTCGCCCCGGAACTGTTCCGCCGCGTACGCCTGCGTGACCCGCTGAAATCCAAGCAGCTGCGCCAGGGTTTGCAGCAGTTGGCGGAAGAGGGCGCCACCCAGGTGTTCTTCCCGGAACGCAGCAACGACATCATCCTCGGCGCCGTCGGTGTGCTGCAGTTCGATGTAGTGGCCAGTCGCCTGAAAGAGGAATACAAGGTGGAATGCTCCTACGAGCCGATCACCGTGTACTCCGCGCGCTGGATCGACTGCAGCGATAAGAAGAAGCTGGAAGAGTTCAAGATCAAGGCCGTGGAAAACCTCGCGATCGACGGCGGTGGTCACCTGACCTACCTGGCCCCGACCCGGGTCAACTTGGCGCTGATGGAAGAGCGCTGGCCGGATGTGAAATTCCGCGCGACCCGTGAGCATCATTAAGATCTGAGCGGTACACCAAAAGGCGAAGCTGTCATGGCTTCGCCTTTTTTCATGCCCGAGAAAAGTGAATGGGCGGGTGTTGCATGCTTGCTGAATCGTTTCTCTGTGAGACTTGACAGTATTTCCCTGCCTTGCCTTCGGTCTATAAAGGCGATGCAGCGAGTCCCTTTAAAAGATGAGGTGATGACATGACTGATCCTAAAGCAAACGGTTCTTCAGGTGATATGCACGTTGTTTTAGTGCCTGAGCAAAATATGATGCTGACCCATGATGTCTTGCTTACTGCACTGTCCCGTCTAGTTGCAGTCGCTGGATACCATGGCGGGGTTAATGGGGTATCCATTCACTTTCTTCGAACAGGTCTTTCAGGCATTCAAAAAGGTGATGTTTTCAAAGTCGGTGTTCATGATGGCCTGGAAGTGGCGGCGATTGATTACACGTTCGAAGGTGATAACAGCATCCATGAGGCGGTAGACGGAAAAATTACTGTAGAGGATATCGATCATTCGCTGCCCTCTCTTCGTCTTAGCTTTGAGTTTCACGGCGAATTCAACCACGAAGTTGAAAACTTCCATGGGGCGTGCCGAGTCGAGGGGCTGGACAATTCCGGCTATGAAAAGATCAAGAGCCGATTTTCGAAAGACAGGCGAGAAGCGTAGAAAACCGTTCGCAGGGGATTGAAGCGATTGTGCCGCCCATCCAGGCCAGGTGTTGCGAGAACGCCGCATTGGGTCTAGCGTCTATCGTGGCGACGGTAAAAGGCTGTCGTGCGCAATTCATCTTCTGACTGGGCGGAATTCGACCATGAGTATCTTTCAACGTGTGGTGCTGTTGCTCAAAGTGCTGGTGATGATGTCATTGGGCATGTCTGCCGCGTGGGCCAATACGGCTGTGCAAAGCCATGGCACGGGGTTTGTGGCGGCGAAGACGGTGCAGGCGGGTGGCTTGCAGTTGGCCAAGAGTGAATCCGAGCCCGGTGACGAAAACCAGGGCGGTTCCAAGGACGATGACGATGCCGAGAACCCGGACAATGATGGCGAAGACAGCGACACTTACAACGATGGCGACAGCGATACGTAAGTAACGCAGGCAAAAGAAAGCCCCGCTTGCCGAACAGATGCGCTATCCGACAAGCAGGGCTGTAGAACACTGGAATGCTCTGGACTGACCCTCCAGAGCATTTTTTTTGCACGTCAGACCACAAATTGCTCCGCGTAGTGGCAAGCCACCTGGCGGTTGTCCAGAGGTCGCAGCACCGGTTCATCGGTGCTGCACAGCTGGGTCGCGTACGGGCAGCGCTTGTGGAAGGCGCAGCCAGACGGCGGGTTCAACGGGTTGGGCAACTCGCCGACGATTTTGATCTTCGGTTTGTTCGGGTCCGGATGAATGGTCGGGGTCGCCGACAGCAACGCCTGGGTGTACGGGTGCAGCGGGCGCGCATAGATGTCTTCCTTTGGACCGACTTCAACCGGGCGGCCGAGGTACATCACCATTACGTCGTCGGCGACGTGCTGCACCACCGCGAGGTTGTGGGAGATGAACACGTAGGCGGTGTTGAATTCCTGCTGCAAATCCATGAACAGGTTCAGCACCTGGGCCTGGATCGATACGTCCAGCGCCGAGGTCGGTTCATCCGCCACCAGCACCTTGGGTTGCAGCATCATCGCCCGCGCCAGTGCGATTCGCTGGCGCTGGCCGCCGGAGAACATGTGCGGGTAGCGCTGATAATGCTCAGGGCGCAGGCCCACTTGCTTCATCATCGCCTGGACCTTTTCCCGGCGCTCGGCGGCAGACAGGTTGGTGTTGATCAGCAGCGGCTCGCCCAGTTGGTCGCCGACCTTCTGGCGCGGGTTCAGCGAGGCGTAAGGGCTCTGGAACACCATCTGCACGTCTTTGCGCAGTTGCTTGCGCTGGGCCTTGTCGGCACCGGCGACTTCTTGCCCGGCGATTTTCAGCGAGCCGGAAGACGGCTCTTCAATCAAGGTCAGGGCGCGGGCCAGGGTGGATTTGCCGCAACCGGACTCGCCCACGACCGCGAGGGTCTTGCCGGCTTCGAGCTCGAACGACACACCGTTGAGTGCGCGCACCAGGGCATGGCCCTTGAACAGGCCACGGGACACTTCGTAGTGACGGGTCAGGTCGCGGGCGGTAAGTACGACGGCCATTACGCCACCTCCTGATTCAGCGGGTAGAAGCAGCGGGCAAGGCTGTGGCTTTTCGGGTCAAGGCCCGGGCGTTGGGCGCGGCAGGACTCCTGCACATACGGGCACCGCGGCGACAGCAGGCAACCCTGCGGGCGGTCATAACGGCCGGGAACGATACCCGGCAGCGTGGCCAGGCGCGTGGCGCCGAGGCTGTGCTCGGGGATCGCCTTGAGCAACGCTTCGCTGTACGGGTGCGCCGGGATGTCGAACAACTGCGGCACCTGGCCGACTTCCACGGCCTGGCCGGCATACATCACGCACACGCGCTGGGCGGTTTCGGCCACTACCGCGAGGTCATGCGTGATCAGCACCAGGCCCATGTTCTGCTCTTTCTGCAAGGCCAGCAGCAGGTCCATGATCTGGGCCTGGATGGTCACGTCGAGCGCAGTAGTCGGTTCATCGGCGATCAGCAGTTTCGGCTCGCCGGCAATCGCCATGGCGATGGCCACACGTTGGCTCATACCACCGGACAGCTGGTGCGGGTAGGCATCCATACGGCTGGCTGCGCCCGGGATTTCCACCTTTTCGAGCAGTTCGATGGCACGCTTGCGCGCTTGCTTGCCGGACATTTTCAAATGCAGGCGCAGCACTTCTTCGATCTGGAAACCCACGGTGTAGCTGGGGTTCAGGGCGGTCATCGGGTCCTGGAAGACCATCGCCAGGTCTTTACCGACGATCTGCCGACGCTGGCGGTTGCTCAGCTTGAGCATGTCCTTGCCGTCGAAGTTCAGGGCGTCGGCAGTGACGATGCCGGGGTGCTCGATCAGGCCCATCAGCGCCATCATGGTCACGGATTTACCCGAACCCGACTCGCCAACGATCGCCAGTACTTCGCCTTTGTCGACGGAGATGTCGAGGCCATCGACCACCGGTACGGCGGTCTTGTCGCCGAAGCGGACATTGAGATTCTTGATTTCTAGCAGTGACATGGGAATCTCCTCAGGCGGCATTCTTGAGTTTCGGGTCCAGCGCATCGCGCAGGCCGTCGCCCATCAGGTTGATTGCCAGCACGCTGAGCAAAATGGTCAAGCCAGGCAGGCTCACGACCCACCAGGCGCGTTCGATGTAGTCGCGGGCCGAGGCCAGCATGGTGCCCCACTCAGGGGTTGGCGGTTGTACGCCAAGGCCCAGGAAGCCCAGGGCTGCAGCATCGAGAATCGCCGAGGAGAAACTCAGGGTGGCCTGAACGATCAGCGGCGCCATGCAGTTCGGCAGCACGGTGACGAACATCAGGCGCGGCAGGCCGGCGCCAGCAAGGCGTGCGGCGGTCACGTAGTCACGGTTCAGTTCGCCCATCACCGCAGCGCGGGTCAGGCGGACATAGGACGGCAGCGACACGATCGCGATGGCGATCACGGTGTTGATCAGGCCAGGGCCGAGGATCGCGACAATCGCCACAGCCAGCAGCAGCGACGGCAGGGCCAGCATGATGTCCATCAGGCGCATGATGGTCGGGCCGAGCAGGCGCGGGAAGAAACCGGCGAACAGGCCCAGCAGGATCCCCGGGATCAGCGACATCACCACCGACGACAAGCCGATCAGCAACGACAGGCGCGAACCCTGGATCAGGCGCGACAGCAGGTCACGCCCGAGTTCATCGGTGCCCAGCAGGAACTGGATCTGCCCACCTTCCAGCCAGGCCGGAGGGGTCAGCAGGAAGTCACGGTATTGCTCGCTCGGGTTATGCGGGGCCACCCAAGGGGCGAAGAGCGCGCAAAACACCACCAGCAACATGAACAGCAGGCCGGCAACGGCGCCCTTGTTCTTGGAAAAGGCTTGCCAGAATTCTTTGTACGGGGACGGGTACAGCAGGCTTTGATCGACTGCTACCGCGGGAGTAGGTGTGGTCATGGTCATGATCTCAGCGCTGGTGACGGATGCGTGGGTTGGCGAAGCCGTAGAGGATATCCACCACGAAGTTCACCAGAATCACCAGGCAGGCGATTAACAGGATGCCGTTTTGCACCACGGGATAATCCCGTGCGCCAATGGCTTCGATCAGCCATTTGCCGATGCCGGGCCACGAGAAGATGGTTTCGGTCAGGACCGCACCCGCCAGCAATGTGCCGACTTGCAGGCCGACCACGGTGAGTACCGGGATCAAGGCGTTACGCAGGCCGTGGACGAACACCACGCGTGCCGGCGACAGGCCCTTGGCCTTGGCGGTGCGGATGTAGTCTTCGCGCAGTACTTCGAGCATCGACGAACGGGTCATCCGCGCGATAACGGCCAGCGGGATGGTGCCGAGCACGATGGCCGGCAGGATCAGGTGGTGCAACGCGTCCCAGAATGCGTCCGGCTCGTCGGCCAGCAGGGTGTCGATCAGCATGAAGCCGGTGCGCGGCTCGATGTCGTAGAGCAGGTCGATCCGTCCGGAGACTGGCGTCCAGCCCAGGCTGACGGAGAAGAACATGATCAGGATCAGGCCCCACCAGAAGATCGGCATCGAATATCCCGCCAGGGAGATGCCCATCACCCCATGGTCGAACAGGGATCCTCGCTTCAAGGCCGCGATCACCCCGGCTAACAGCCCCAGGATGCCGGCGAACAACAGGGCGGCCATGGACAGTTCCAGGGTCGCAGGGAAAAGGGCGGTGAATTCAGTCCACACGCTGGTACGGGTGCGCAGGGATTCGCCGAGGTCGCCGTGGGCGAGCTTGCCGACATAATCCAGGTATTGCGCGTAGAGCGGTTTGTTCAGACCAAGGCGTTCCATTGCCTGAGCGTGCATCTCGGGGTCGACTCGTCGTTCGCCCATCATGACTTCGACGGGGTCGCCAGGGATCATGCGAATCAACGCGAAGGTCAGCAAGGTGATGCCGAAAAACGTGGGGATCAATAACCCCAATCGGCGGGCAATAAAACTAAACATCTTGTTGTGTACCTCAATCAGCCGGTTAGGCAGGTTCGGCACCGTCAATGTCGACGGTGCCGAGCGTCTCTTATCTACTTCACCTGGGTGGTGGCGAAGTTATTTGTGGTCAGAGGGCTTTGGGTATAACCCTCGACGTTTTTACGCATGGCGGTGAACATTTTCGGGTAAGCCATGGGAATCCATGGTTGGTCCTTGTCGAAAACGTCCATTGCTTGTTCATAGAGTGCAGCGCGCTGGGTGGGTTCAGCGATGGCGCGCGCCTTGTCGATCAAGTCTTGAAACTCCTTGTTACACCAGCGGGCGTAGTTTTCGCCGTTTTTGGCTGCATCGCAACTCAAGTTCGGGGTGAGGAAGTTATCCGGGTCCCCGTTATCCCCCGCCCAGCCGGCGGAGACCATGTCATGTTCGCCATTCTTGGCGCGCTTGAGCATTTCGCCCCATTCCATGACCTTGATGTTCACTTTCAGGCCGATCTGCGCCAGATCCGCCTGCATGCGCTGGGCGCCGAGCATTGGGTTGGGGTTGGTCGGGCCGCCGCCGTTGCGGGTAAACAGGGTGAACTCGGTGCCTTCCGGTACGCCGGCTTCCTTGAGCAGGGCGCGGGCCTTGTCGAGGTCGCGGGGCGGGTTTTTCAGCTTGTCGCTGAAACCCAGCAGGGTTGGCGGGTACGGGCCGGTGGCGTCGACCGCGTTGCCTTTGCCGTACAGGGATTCGTTGTAGCCCTTCTTGTCGAACGCGATGTTGATCGCGTGACGCACCCGCGCGTCGCTCATGTACTTGTGGGTGGTGTTCATGGCGGTGTAAGCGGTGGTCATCGCCGCCAGTTCCGCCACCTTCAGGTTCGGGTCGGCCTTCATGCTCGGCACGTCATCCGGTTTCGGATACAGCGCGATCTGGCATTCGTTGGCCTTGAGCTTTTGCAGGCGCACGTTGTTGTCGGTGGTGATGGCCAGGATCAGCGGGTCAGCCGGCGGCTTGCCACGGAAGTAGTCCGGGTTGGCCTTGAAGCGCACTTGGGCGTCTTTGGCGTAGCGGGTGAAGATGAACGGGCCGGTGCCGATGGGCTTGGCGTTCAGGTCATCGGTCTTGCCGGACTTGAGCAGCTGGTCGGCGTATTCGGCGGAGTGAATCGAGGAAAACGCCATGGCCAGGTCGGCCAGGAACGGTGCTTCAGGGCGGGTCAGGGTGAAGACCACGGTGTGGTCATCGGTCTTCTCTACGCTCTTGAGCAGTTCCTTGAAGCCCATGCTTTCAAAGTATGGGTAGCCCACGTTGGACTTGTTGTGCCACGGGTGATTCGGGTCCAGCTGGCGCTGGAAGCTCCAAAGCACGTCGTCGGCGTTCATGTTGCGCGTGGGTTTGAAGTAGTCGGTGGTGTGGAACTTGATGTCGTCACGCAGGTGAAAGGTGTAGGTCAGGCCATCGGCACTGATCTCGGGCAGTTCTTTGGCCAGCGCCGGGATCACTTCGGTGGTGCCGGGCTTGAAGTCCACCAGGCGGTTGAAGATGGTTTCGGCCGCGGCGTCGGCGGTGACAGCCGTGGTATACAGGACCGGATCGAAGCCTTCCGGGCTGGCTTCGGTGCAGACGACCAACGGTTTGGCCGAGATGCCCACAGCAACGCTCAACAGCGCAGCGGCAATGGCGGCTTGTAACGGGAGCATTTTCATCTAAGAGCCCTCTGCAATCGATTGGACCAGACAAGCGTAGGCGGCGGGCTCGTCCTGAGCCCGCCGCCGACCTGGCGCTGATTAAAGAATGTTGAACGGGATGGTGGTCACCAGGCGGAACTCGCGCAGGTTGCCGTCAGCCTGGTTGGCGCTGGCACGGTGAGTCACGTAGGTACCACGAATGGTGGTGGCCTTGAGTGCGCCGCTCTGGATCGCGTAAGCCGCGCCTACACCGTATTCCTGGTGCTTCTCGCCGTCCTGGGCCTGAATGCCGTTGTAGGCAAAGCCAGCGCGGCCGCCGTCGCCGGTGTAGTGAGTACCGTCGATACCCCAGCCACGTGCCGAGTAGACGTTGAACTTCAGGCCCGGCACGCCGTATTCGGCCATGTTGATGCCGTAGGCGATCTGGAAGGACTTCTCGTTCGGACCGTTGAAGTCGGACGTCAGGGAGTTGGCCAGGTAGATGCCGTTGGTTTCGTGCAGGTAGTCGAAGTACTCGTCGCCGTTCACGGCCTGGTAGGAGAAGGTCAGGCTGTGAGCCTGGTGGGTCAGGCCGAACGATAGCGAGTAGGTGTCGTTGTCGATCTTGCCCATCAACTTTTTGCCTTCGTCGACGGTCTTGTAGTAGTTCAGGCCCGTGGTCAGGGACAGGGTCTGGCTGTCACCCAGCTCGTGGGTAGCACCGAAGTAGTACTGGTTCCAGAAGTCTTCCACGTTAGCGGCGAACAGGCTGGTCTTCAGGCTCTTGAACGGCTGGTAGTTGACGCCCAGGGTGTTGACCTTGTCGGTTTCCTGGCGACCATTGCCGTATTCAGTACGGAATTTCGACAGGCTCTGCTCGGTCCGTGGCGAAACGCGGTCGAACACGCCGCCCTGGAAGGACAGGTTGCTGAACTCTTCGCTGTTGAAGCTCACACCTTCGAAGCTCGAAGGCAGCGCACGGTTACCGATGGTGTCGATGATGCCGCTGCTGAAGTTCTGGCGACCGGCGGTCAAGGTGGTGTTCGAGACACGGAACTTGACGTTGGCCAGGCCCAGTTTGCTCCACTGGTCTACAGCGTCGCCGTCGGAGTCGGCCAGGGTACGGTTGGAGCCGCCCTTGATGTCGCGCTTGCTGCGGTCCAGGACCAGAGCGTTGTAGACCGCCACTTCAGTGCTCACGCCAACGGTGCCTTGGGTGAAACCCGAGGTAGCGTTGAGGATGGTGCCTTGCACCCAGTTGGTACGGTAGTTGTCAGTACGGGCTTCGCCGTGCTTCTGGTAAGTGAACTTGCTGCCACGGAAGCGTTGTTCGTTGGAGAACCAGTTACGGGTTGTACCGCCCAGGCTTGCGCCATCGATAAAGCCTTTGGCCTCGCTTTGGGCGCTGGTGCCGGCCAGTGTGGTTGGAACGAAGTCCTGGCTTGCAGGATCAGCGTAGGCGTTAGCCGTGATGCTGCTGATGGCCAGGGCCAGTAGCGCGGTGCTGCTCAGTTTCATGGGTGAAGCTCCTTTGGTTCTCTTTTTAATGCCGGTCTTTTTAGGTGAACCGGCTATTGGGTGTGTAACTCGTTCAAGCCTTTGCAAACGTTTGCCCATGGGTAAAACCCGAAATAAGGCTGCACGTTTGCAGCAAGGCGAATGCTCGCCCTGCGCAATCCGGTTATCTTTTTATGGGTTGATGCTGACGCCCGAGAACACGTTGCGGCCGAAGGGGCTCACTTTGAAACCTTCGACTTTGGCGCTTAACGGCTGGTTGACCGTCGAGTGGGCGACTGGCGTGATCGGCACCTGCTGCTTGAGCAGTTGCTGCGCCTGTTTGTATAGAACAGTCCTTTGTTCGCGGTCGGTGACGACCTTGGCTTGCTTGATCAGCTTGTCGTACGCCGGGTCACACCACATGGAGTAGTTGTTCCCGCCGATGGCGTCGCAGCTGTAGAGGGTGCCCAGCCAGTTGTCCGGGTCACCGTTGTCGCCGGTCCAGCCGATCAGGCTGATGTCATGCTCGCCATTCTTGGTGCGCTTGATGTACTCGCCCCATTCATAGCTGACGATCTTGACCTTGAGGCCAATCTTTGCCCAATCGCTTTGCAGCATTTCGGCCATCAGCTTGGCGTTGGGGTTGTACGGCCGTTGTACCGGCATCGCCCACAGGGTGATCTCGGTACCGTCCTTCACGCCGGCAGCCTTGAGCAGTTCCTTGGCTTTTTCCGGGTTGTAGGCGGCGTCCTTGATGGTGTCGTCGTAAGACCACTGGGTCGGCGGCATGGCGTTGACCGCCAGTTGCCCCGCGCCCTGGTACACGGCGTTGAGGATGCTCTGCTTGTTCACCGCCATGTCCAGGGCCTGGCGCACTTCGAGCTGGTCGAAGGGCTTGTGCCGCACGTTATAGGCGATGTAGCCGAGGTTAAAGCCTGGCTTGGTCAGCAGTTGCAGGTTCGGGTCGGCCTTCAGGGCTTCGACGTCGGCCGGGCGCGGGTGCAGGGTGATCTGGCATTCGCCGGCCTTGAGCTTTTGCACCCGTACCGAGGCGTCGGTGTTGATCGCAAAAATCAGCTGGTCGAGCTTCACGCGGCTCGGGTCCCAGTACTGTTTGTTGCCGGTGTAGCGAATCTGCGAGTCTTTCTGGTAGCGCTGGAACACGAACGGCCCGGTGCCGATCGGCTTCTGGTTGATGTCGCTGGGCTTGCCGACCTTGAGCAAATGGTCGGCGTATTCGGCCGACAGGATCGAGGCGAAGCTCATGGCGATGTTCTGGATAAACGCGGCGTCGACCGTGTTCAGGGTCATCACCACGGTGTGCGGGTCGGTTTTCTCGACCTTGGCGATATTCTTGTTCAGGCTCATCCCGTTGAAGTACGGAAACTCGGTGGGGTAGGCCTTGCGGAACGGGTGTTCGGGGTCAAGCATGCGATTGAAGGTGAACAGCACGTCGTCGGCGTTGAAGTCGCGCGTCGGCTTGAAGTCCTTGTTGCCGTGGAATTTCACCCCTTCACGCAGATGGAAGGTATAGGTCAGGCCGTCTTCGGAAATATCCCAACGGGTTGCCAGGCCCGGTACGACATTGGTCGCGCCTTTTTCAAACTCGGCCAAGCGGTTGTAGATAGGCTCGGCGGCGTCGTTATCGGTGGCCGTCGTGTATTGCGCGGTGTCGAAGCCCGCCGGGCTGCCTTCGGAGCAAAACACCAGGCTCTTTTTCTCGGCAGCCTGGCCCATCGAGGCCACAGCCAGCAGGCTGGTGCCAAATATCGCGGATAGAACGGTGGTATGGCGCATAACAATCCCGATCCTTGTTTGTTGTTTTCGTCAGTGAGCAATCGCAAGGTCATTCACGACCTTGCGACAACACTGATCCCACAACGGCAGTTGCCCTACAGAGACGATGCGTCTGCCGTACCACGACGTTATGGGTCGGGAGCCGGGCAGTAAATGCAACGAATCTGACAGACCTTGTAGGTAACGGAGCCGCGATTCGCAGTTAGCTGCCGTAGGACGGCAGCGTGTGCGGAGGTGGTCTGTTTCCTACGGTCTTGGCGGATGCAATAACGGCGACGTTATGAAACGTCGCCGCCAGAGATCCTTACTTGCCGCTTACGCTCACGCCGTAGAAGGAGTTCAAGCCAAATGGGCTGATCTTGAAGTCCTGCACGTTGTTGCGCATGGGTTGATACACCGTCGAGTGCGCGATAGGTGTCATCGGGACTGCATCTTTGAGGATATGTTGCGCCTGCTTGTACAGCTCGGTGCGTTTGGCTACGTCGGAAGTCGCCTTGGCTTCTTTCACGATGCCGTCGAATTTCTTGTCGCACCACTTGGAGAAGTTGTTGCCGGCCAGGGAATCGCAGCCGAACAGCACGTTCAGCCAGTTGTCCGGGTCACCATTGTCGCCGCTCCAGCCAATGATCATGGCTTGGTTCTCGCCGCCTTTGGAACGCTTGATGTACTCGCCCCACTCATAGCTGACGATGTTCACTTTCAGGCCGATCTGTTTCCAGTCGTTCTGCAGCATCTCGGCCATCAGCTTGGCGTTCGGGTTGTACGGACGCTGGACCGGCATCGCCCACAGGGTGATCTCGGTGCCTTCCTTGACGCCGGCTTCCTTGAGCAAAGCCTTGGCTTTGGTCACATCAAACGGCGCATCCTTGATGGTGGTGTCATAGGACCACTGGGTTGGCGGCATGGCGTTGACAGCCAGTTGGCCTGCGCCCTGGTACACCGAGTCGATGATCTGCTGCTTGTTCACCGACATGTCCAGGGCCTCACGCACGCGCAGGTCGGACAGCGGGTTAGGCGCGGTCTGGCCCTTGAGGACCGGCATTACGTTGTAGGCGATGTAGCCCAGGTTGAAACCGGCCTGGTGCGGCAGTTTCAGGTCCTTGTCTTCACCCAGCGCCTTGAGGTCGGCCGGACGTGGGAACAGGGTCACCTGGCATTCGTTTTTCTTCAGCTTCTGGATACGCACCGACGGGTCGGTAGTGATGGCGAAGATCAGGTTGTCGATCTTCACGTCTTCAGGTTTCCAGTAATCCTTGTTGCCGGTGTAACGGATGTTGGAGTCTTTCTGGTAGCTCTTGAACACGAACGGACCAGTGCCGATTGGCTTCTGGTTGATGTCCTGTGCCTTGCCTTCCTTCAACAGCTGGGCGGCGTATTCAGCCGACTGGATGGAGGCGAAGCTCATTGCCAGGTTCTGGATGAAGGCGGCGTCCACGGTGCCAAGGGTGAACTTGACGGTGTGGTCATCGACTTTCTCGATGTTCTTGATGTTGGTGTCCATACCCATGTCCGTGAAGTACGGGAACTCGGTCGGGTAGGCTTTACGGAACGGATCGTCTTTATTGATCATCCGGTTGAAGGTGAACAGTACGTCGTCAGCCGTGAATTCACGAGTTGGCTTGAAGTACGGGGTGGTGTGGAACTTGACGCCTTCACGCAGGTGGAAGGTGTACGTCAGGCCATCCGGGGAAACGTCCCAGGTCGTGGCGAGCCCAGGAACAACAGCGGTGCCGCCGCGCTCGAACTGGGTCAGACGGTTGAACATGGTTTCGGCCGAAGCATCGAAGTCTGTTCCGGTGGTGTACTGGCCTGGATCAAAACCGGCCGGGCTCCCTTCGGAGCAGAACACCAGGTTGCTCGCCGCTTGGGCGAAAGGTGCAGCAGCCATTAAACCGGCGCTGACTAATAACGGAATGACTGCGTGTTTAAGCATGTTGGCCTCATGATTTGTTGTCATTTTTGGTAGTGAGGGCGACCTCGTGAGTCGACCTGCGGATACTTATGCAGGGCCCATACCCAATGCAAGATGTTGAGAGCCTACAACGGCTAAACAGTGGTACGAACGTACACGAATGTCGCATATGTGTAAGTTCAGACACATTTACGCACTTTTGAGGGTTTTTTTCGGTGCGAGGGCTGCACCAGGAATGCCCAACCGAGGCGTCTGGCGCACTCGGTTGGGGCGCGGCTGTTACTTATTCAGACTGACGCCGTAGAAGGGAGTGAGTCCAAAAGGACTGATCTTGAAGTCCTGCACTTCCTTTCGCAGGGGCTGGAAAACCGTCGAGTTTGCGATAGGCGTTATAGGTACTTGTTCCTTAAGGATTTTTTGTGCCTGTTGATACCACTTGATGCGCTGCTCGCGGTCGCTGCTGACCTTGGCCTGCTGTACCAGTTTGTCGTAGGCCGGGTTACACCATTTTGCATAGTTGCTGCCCTTCACCGCGGCACAACTGTAGAGCACGCCCAGCCAGTTATCCGGGTCGCCGTTGTCGCCGGTCCAGCCGTAGATCATCACGTCGTGCTCGCCGGCTTTGGCGCGTTTGATGTACTCGCCCCACTCATAGCTGACGATATTGGCCTTGATGCCAATCTTTTCCCAATCCTGCTGGATCATCTGCGCCGACATCCGGGCATTGGGATTCGACGCGCGTTGTACGGTCATCGCCCACAGGTTGAGGGTGGTACCTGGTGCAACCCCTGCTTCTTTTAGTAGCGCCCGCGCCTTGGCCGGATCGTAGGGCGCGTCCTTGATTGTCGGGTCATAAGACCACTGGGCCGGAGGCAGGGCGTTCTGCGCCAATTGTCCGGCGCTCTGGTACACCGCCTTGATAATTGCCGGCTTGTCGATGGCCATGTCCAGCGCCTGGCGCACCTTGAGCTGGTCCAGGGGCGGGTGGGTCACGTTGTAGGCGAGAAAGCCCAGGTTGAAGCCGGCTTGCTGAAGAACCCGCAGGTTGGGGTCTTGCTTCATCACTTCGATGTCGGAAGGGCGCGGGTAACCGCTGACCTGGCACTCGCCGGCCTTGAGCTTTTGCAGGCGCACGGCGGCGTCTGGGGTGATCGAGAACACCAGGTTGTCGAGCTTCACATCTTCGGGCTTCCAATACTGTTTATTGGCGCTGTAGCGAATCTGCGAATCCTTCTGGTAACGCTTGAACACAAATGGCCCGGTGCCCACCGGCTTCTGATTGATGTCCGCGGCCTTGCCTTCCTTGAGCAACTGCGCGGCATATTCGGCGGACTGCACCGAGGCGAAGCTCATGGCCAGGTTCTGCACGAAGGAGGCGTCAACGTTGTTCAGGTTGAAGCGCACGGTGTGCTCGTCGAGTTTTTCGACGCTCTTGATCGTGGTGTTCAAGCCCATGTCGGTGAAGTAGGGCGACTCCGATGGATAGGCCTTGCGGAACGGGGTCTCGGGATCCAGCAGGCGCTGGAAGGTGAAGAGCACGTCGTCGGCGTTGAAATCACGGGTCGGGGTGAAATAGTCGGTGGTGTGGAACTTGACGCCATCGCGCAGGTGGAAGGTATACATCAGGCCGTCTTTGGACACGTCCCAATTGGTTGCCAGGCCGGGTTCGACTTCAGTGCCGCCACGCTTGAACTGGGTCAGGCGGTTGAACACGGTTTCGGCGGAGGCATCGAAATCGGTGCCGCTGGTGTACTGGCTGGGGTCGAAGCCGGCGGGGCTGGCTTCGGAGCAGTAGACCAGGGTGCCGGCTGCCTGGGCCATGGGCATGAATGCCAGCAGGCCGGCAGCAAGGAGCAGCGGTTTTAAGGTGATTCTTTCCATGGAGACCCCTGAAGTGGCAGGCAAATAGTGCCCGAACGAAAACGGCAGTCACCGAGGTTACCGCCGTTCTTGTCACTCAGGTAGAGATAAGCATGCGAGGCCCCAGTGTCTCCGGGATTCGGCTATTCCAGGTCGCTACGATTTGGCCGGAAAGTGTTCGGGTTTATAAGTGAACGCCCACCACTTGAACGGATTCCAGTACGGGTTGTTCTTTGACGGCTTGAATTTCTTGATTCGCGCCATTTCTTCGCTGACATACTGTTCAGCCTGAGCTCTTACTGCGGTACGGACGTTGTCGGTGATCGGGATTTTTTGTGCGGATAAGTTCTCCAGGTAGAGGTGTTCTACTTTATCAATGGCTGCTTTTACTTGTTCCGGGGACAGGTTGGCGGTCAAGGTACCGCTATAACCTTTGACAGGGCGGCCAATCAACTTTTGGAATTGAGCGGCAAACGAAGCATCCCCACCGGTTGCGGAGTCACATGACAGCAGGCGCACGTTGTCGAACTCTTCCGGATGGATCCCTTTGCTGTGAAGCGTATCCAGCAATTCTTCCGGACTATTGAGCTTTCCATCATAAGAAACTTTTGCGACCCCGGTAGTCTCATCGACTTTACCGTGTACCAGTATGTTCAATCGCTGGGCCGAACCTTGTTTGTTCACATCCACGAACGTGTAAAGTTTATCGTTGATAGTGTTCAGGCTATCTATTTCTCCACTGAGAATACTGGTTTTTTCAGCAGTAGAAAAAAGGGCTTCGCCGACCGGCAGATTTTTAACCGTTTTCAGGGGCGGCAGTTCGACGCCGTCTACGTTGATAGATGCCGGGGGGGCCTCTGGTCCACTCGACTCAATTTCATTTAAAGACGGGTCCGGATGACTATCGCCGGATACTTTCGAAACGCGTGTCAGCTCAAATTCGCTCTTCTGCGAATTATAGTTCCAGCGGTAGTCTTCAGTAACGGTGGAGTTGAACGTAATCGGAGTTTCACCCAGGCTCGCCTCGACCAAACCGGGTGCAACTTCGTGTGCCAGCATCAGGCTTGAGATGACGGCCGCAGCAGTTCCCCCTGTGCGCTCGCCTGCGGTCTTGCCATAGAGGCTGTCATGCACACCAAACACGATATTGCCTATATTGCCAACAATGGGCAGATTACCAAAGGTTTTGCCCCAGGTGTCTTTCACCGACTTCCAGGCTTGCTGCGAGGCACCAAACACATCCGTCTGGTCGGCCCACACCGCATTGTTGGCGTTCTGCTCCTGATAGTGGGGGGCGATACCTTTGTTCAGATCGCCAAATTGCAGCCCATAACCTGCTTTTCGCGATTCGGTGTAGTTGAATAGCTCTCGTACCGGCACGGATTTATCTTTGTACCAGTGTTCGTACCCCGGATATCGCGACCGATTATCCTGGATGAGGCTGTCGAGCACCGCCCCGGCCGGTGGCCAGTGGGCATTGTGTCCCCCTTGCATATCACCGGTATTGAAACGGCGCATCAATTCATCACGATTGTCTTTGGCCCAGTTCGCAAATTCTTCATCGCCTTTTATCTCGCGGACAGCGCCGTTCTTCAAGTCGATCATGACTCCCTGATTGGGGCGATTGGCGGGATTGCCATCGTAAGGCGTGTAGGGGATGAAGGCATACCCGCTCATGGGGTAGCCATAAATATTGGGGATAATCACTTGCCCATTCTTGTCCAGCGTGCGATTCACCGCTTCCTGGCCGGCAGGGCTTAACCTTGCGAAATTTTCCGTGTCACTACGAAGGCTCAGCAACGTGCCCCGTGTTACATAGGCGTCTGCTTTTCCCGATCGCTCTGCTATTGTTCCGGAGCCCTCGCGCATCGGCGCGGCTATGTCTTTCTCCCAGCGAGCTTGAAGTTGTCGGCCGAACGCTTCCAGATCATTGATTTTTGTCCGGTCTTTTTTTTCTATTTCCATTTCAGGAAAATTTAAACCCCCACCACGTGCGGGTCTGTCGTGCGCTAGAGCACCCGCTGCAATTTCCCATGCGAAATAAGTGTGTGTCTGGGTATCAGAGAGATTTTGTGCTGTGCCCATACCGACATAGGTATTGAACGTTACCGTGAACTTTTCATGCGGGTCGAACCCGGCTGCCAATAAACCCCCACTGAAGTATCCTGCGGGGTCCATGAACAGGCGCACGTTCTGGAACTTGACGTTTCGTTCGCCTTCAGTGCCACTTTCTATATTTTCGATCTGCGTCTTTACACGATTGGCATAGGCATCGATATGAGCCTCTCGCTCATTGTAGATATACCCATCGCCTGGCGCGTGAACAAAGTCGGGTCCGTAAATGGTTGCCTTGTAGATATCAGACTCGTTCCTGGCGGCTGTGCCAACGTTGTCCGTTTCATAAATATCGGTACTCTTCAATGGCGTTGGCGGTATCCGTTCCAGCGCCTCGGTACGTTGTTCTTGAGTCGTACCGGGTAGCGGTGTTTGTGGGTAATGGACAATGTTAAGTTGAGCTGAGCTTGTCATTTCAGATTACCTGGCTGGATGTTGATTGCACGCATCTGCACCGCCATAAACTGTGGATGAGGAGTACGGTGATCTACGCCATGAGTGGTGCAGCGTCCAGGCGTGTTCCGCTCGTTGAGGGTGAGGATGTAGTTGTCCATTGCACGGGTTATAAGTTGAAAAGATTTATCACCAACGCACTTCAATGTGTCCGGACCAGCAGACGCCCGGCGATTAAGCATTTTCTGAAGCTGGTAACCGGTTATTACCGCTGAAACTTCTTGAATTAAGTGCCAGGCAAAGAAAATGCTGCCCGAAGGCAGCGGCATTGCAGTCCTGCTCCCTGAAATGGCAGGTAAACGCTACGCGAACGAGAACGGCGGTCACCACGGTTGCCGCCGTTCGGGTTACCCAGGTTGAGATAAGCGCCTGCGTCGCGGCGATCGCCTTAAAACACCTGTGCGCCGCCATAAACGGTGGACTGTATCCACCGCGGGTCCATAGGATCGCTCCAGACGTGCCGAGGCGGCGTACCACCATCTCCGATCAGGATTTGCCGGCCCTCGTCGCTCCATTCCTGCATGCGTTGTGCGAATTGGCCGTGGTACTCGTTGGCCGGACAAGTGATACCGGCCCATGGGTCCACTATCCACGCATCAGCCCATTCGGGCTCGGCAAATCCAGCGGTCAAGAGGTTAGGCTGACTTGCGGGGCCGCCGACCACGCTGAAGGTGTGTCCCTGCACTTGTGCAATGCGGGCAAAGCCGCCACTGGCGTTAACGGTATCGGTGGCGACCCTGGCCATCTGGTCGCAATTGCCGGCCCCCGTTTTCAGGATGACCTCCGAGTAGTTGGGCGCGCCGGTTCGAGTGTATAGCCAGGTCACTATTTCATTGGCCACGTCGCTGCGCAGACTGTTACCGGCATCGGCCAGGGTTTTCTGGTTGGCCGACCGTATACCGGTTGTCTGGAACTGTTCCTCCACCGTTCTCTTGCCCCAACGGGCGTAGGCCTTGTTTTGCTCGTTGACCGTGAGCTGGCCGAAATAGTGAGGCTTTTGAAGGGGCTCAAGTTGTATGGTCTTGGCGGCCACCTCTACCTTCTTGTCCCAGGCATAGACTGCCAGTAGAACTTCACGTTTCTTTTCATCGGACAGTCCGGCCAGGACTCGGTCCAGTTGGGTGGCTTGATCGGGTGTGAAGTTGTATTCAAGGCTCAGTTTTTTTGCCAGTGAGTCCAGGGAGGGCAGTATCACCAGATCGTTATTGTGGGTTTTTCCGGAAATGTCACGATAGAGGTCCTTGTACTCGTCATGCAGCCTGATGATGTCCCGGCTGGCCGGATCGGTGTTTGCGGCGATGCGTTGAAAGTTGAGCGCAGGGTTCGAACCGTCGTATTCGGCCACGTAGTAAATGCCGGTATCGCCCTCGACCACCACATAATCTATTCCTGCGTAGGGTATTTTTATGCCCCTCAGGACGCGCTGGTCATCACTGAGATCACTGATCTGGTCCAGCTTTACAACCACGGTTTCCTGGTTGAGCGCCCGTGGTTGACCGATATCTTCATAGCCGAAGTCCGGCTCATTGAGCACCACCCCGCTGGTTTGGTTGCGGTAGGTAACCGGCGTGTGCCCGGGCACCGACATCAGCTCCTGGCTGGATGTGTCGCTCACTCTATACAGCCTGTGCTCATGCACCACGGTCCGCGCGCCTTCCTGCGTTGGGGCGCCCGGCAAGAGACGCCGATGCTCAAGTGCCTGGGCGTCTTGAGCGACCGATGTATCGGCGTCCTCGATCATTTTTGTGTAGCACAAGCTGTCAATGTTGCGCTTTACGCGGCGCCCAACCGGCGCACAAACGGCTTCAAAATCCTCCAGCGGCTCGGCATGCTCGGTAGGCCCCATCTTGGTCAAGGCGTCCGGTTGTGCGGGGTCGTAGCGGTAAACGTCATCCCCGACCACTACATCGGTATGGGTTGCACGCTTGATCAGGAAGGTCTGGTCTGCGGACAGGCCCTCAGGTACCAGCACGCTTGCCCCTGCAGCTCCCGGCTCGACTTCGCGCGTGAGGGCGATGCGGGTGGAGGACTCAAGGGCTTTCGAGGCCCTCTCTATCCCTTTCTCCACCAGTGAAGTTGCGCCCGAAGCCACCGTCGGCAGCGCATTGAGCACTCCGAACACGATATGGTCGGCCCCGCCTTTCTTGCCGTGCTTGACGTCATCGATGCCGATACCGGCCTCCGCTACGCCGGAGGCGACGTAGAACACCTCGAGGGCCACGGCGACTTCGGGCATCACCAGTGCCAGCGGCGTCATCAGCATCGCGACTTTGGTGGCGGTTTCCAGGCCTTTGAGGATGTTGGCTTTGGTCACGTCGCTGTCGGTGACGATTTGGGTCTCGGCATCCTTGTACGAGCGATCTTTCTGGCGGGCAGTAATGGCCTCGAATGGGTCCTGGGCGAGGGGTTCGGTGGTGATGAAAGTCTGCGGGTTGAATTCATTCAGGCGCTCCAACACATCGGCATCCGGCGCGTCTTTGCGGTGCCAGCCACCCAGCCCGGTCAGTGTCTGGTTCACGCCGTCGGAGAACGTCCGGTCGGCCTGGTCACGCAGCGTGAAATGGGTTGAAAGGGCTTCGCGCTTGGTGGGGTCGGCAGCTTGCTCAGCCAGCCAGTTTTTCATCTGGGCCTGGCTGTCAAAGCGATGAATAGGCGACGAGTTGCCGGGAATATACAAAAGCGTGGGGCTGATGATCTTGCCGTCATCGGTGACCTTGGGGTTTTTGTCGGTGATGTACAGCAGGTCCGAAGATTGAAAACCGTTGATGCTGAGCAGACCCATTTCCAGGCCTGGGTCCTGGGCGGCAGAGGCTTTCAGGTCCTCGACGCGGAGGTTCGACCAGTCTTTATCGGTGGTCAAGTTCGCTGCGCGTAGCGCCAGTTCCTTGTCGCTTGGGCTCAGGCTGCCGGTCTTTTCCTGGAGCAGGATGGCGGCAACGAAGGAGGCCTTGGTCAATGCCGTGTATTTGCTTTCGTGGCTGGGCCAGAACGTATCCAGGAATGTTTTATACGGCGCGGCGCGTTCGGTGTTCCACACCAATTCCCTGAATTGCTCCGGGGTCTTTTTGATCCGCATCGACTCGTTGTATTGCTGGCGCTGGCCGGGCGGGGAGGCGCGGTATATAAACTCATAGGTCTGCTGGGCATTGACGGCAGAGTCAATGGCAAGCCCCGCCTGGCCCAGCGGCGAAAACGTCAGTAGCCGTTCCAGCCAGGTATGCAGGGTCGTGCGTGTTTTTTCCTCGGGCGTCTGGTGTTCATCGGTGTTGTTTTTTTTCTGCACATCTTGCAGGGCCGCCTGGGTCAAGGTTATCCGGTTCAGTACCTTTGCATTGCGAGGAGGCCTTCCCCGTGTCGGGTCGTAGTTGAAGGTAGTAATAAACGTGTTGTCCGGATCAACGTCCTCGCCCCACTTTTTCTTGATTTCGGCCTTGATAAGGTTGGCGGTGCTTTCCAGGGGCGTCTCGAACCCTGTCGTTGCACTGCGAATGTAGTTTTCGACTGTCTTGTTGTATGGCAATCCCGGGATCAACACGTCGTGAGTGTGACGGCGGGGTCGTGATGCGGGAGTGTCGGTGGCCCGATCGGCTGCCTTTACGGGCTGCCCTGGCGAATATGTCTGCCGTGAAGTATCCGTACCTTGGCGGGGTTTTCCCTGTTCTTCGGCAATACCTGCCGAGGAGGGGGTATCAAGGAAGAAGCCGTTGTTTGCCGCGATGGAACCTATGGTGGTCATATGACAAATCCTGATGTGCATGGTGTGCAGGAATGATGTGATGTCCGCCATAGGTGGTTCAGCGTGTAGGCGTGTTCCGTTCTTTGATGGGGAAGATGTAGTTCGCCATTACGCGGGTTATAAGCTGAAAAGATTTATCGCCGGTGCGCTTCAAGGTGTGTGGACCAGAACACTCTCAGCCATTGAGTATTTTCTTAAGCTGATATCCGGTTATTACCGCTGATACTTCTTGAATGAAGTGCGCAGGCAAAAAAAAACGCTGCCCGTGGGCAGCGTCATTGCAACTGGGGTACCGCTCGATCAAGGCATCTGGACTTCGATCACGCCATCTGCGGTCATGTTGACCTGGCTGGTGCCGGCTTCGACTTCCGGCGTCGGTGCCGAATCCATCGCTGCGGCTTTCATCATCATCCCGCCACGTGCATACGGCTGTGGATAACCGTTGGTGTTGAAGTTCAGGTTGACGATCTTGTAGCCCTTGCCGCCCAGCGCATCGGTGGCCAGTTGGGCACGGGCCTTGAATGCGGTGACCGCTTCTTTAAGCAGGGCATCTTCGCTGGCCTTGCGGGTCGGGTTGGCGATGGCGAAGTCCATGCTGTCCATTTTCAGGTTGGTCAGCATGTCGCCGGTGAGCTTGGACAGGGCGGCGAAGTCGGCACTTTCCATGCGCAGCTCAGCGCGTTCACGCCAGCCGGTGATTTTCTGGTTCTTGTTGTCGTAGATCGGGTAGCTGTTGCGGCTACCCTGGCGCAGGGTCACGCCTTTGACTTCGCGGGCCTGGGCCAGCGCCTTGTTCATGGTGGTGGTGATTTCGGCGGCAAGCTTGGCCGGGTCGGTGTTCTGCGACTCGGTGTACAGGGTGACGATCATCTGGTCGCGCGCCACTTCCTGGCTGACTTCGGCACGCAGGGAAATCTGGTTGTAATGCAGTTCGTCAGCGGCCATGGCCGGCAGGCTGGCGAGGGTAGCGGCGCCGAGGGTGAGGGTGGCTGCACTGCGAATGAAACGAGACATGTAAGCTCCTTGAGATGTTCGTGTTCGGTAAGACTGTAGACGCAAGGTTTCAGTTCTTCGGGTTTACACATTCGCTACAAGTTGGCGGATGCCGACGAACGGTCATGATCCTGACCCCTGCGTCAAAGAGCCACACACGCCGTGCCAGCGCTGTCGCTTCGTTTATACTCCGTGCGATCCGCCTGCAGCGCTCATCGGGAGAGCTCATGCTCGCCGCCGTAAAACTGACTTCCGCCACCCGCCAGAACCTTTGGCGCCTGACGTTCATCCGCACCCTGGTGCTGGCCGCACAGGCCGGTTCGGTGGGGCTCGCCTATTGGTTCAAACTGCTGCCGCTGCCCTGGTTGCAGTTGGCCGTGACCCTCGGCTTCTCCACGGTGCTGTGTGTATTTACCGTCATCCGCCTGCGCACCACGTGGCCTGTGACCGAGCTGGAATACGCCCTGCAACTGGCCTGCGACCTGTTTATCCACAGCGTGTTGCTGTACTTCTCCGGCGGCTCCACCAACCCGTTCGTGTCCTATTACCTGGTGCCACTGACCATCGCGGCGGTGACCTTGCCGTGGCGTTATTCGGTGGTGCTGTCGGGTATTGCCCTGACCCTGTACACCCTGCTGCTGGCACAGTTCTACCCGTTGCAGACCTTCCCCATCGCCCGGGAAAACCTGCAGATCTACGGCATGTGGCTGAGCTTTGCCCTGTCGGCGGCGGTCATCACCTTTTTTGCCGCACGAATGGCGGAAGAGCTGCGCCGCCAGGAAGAACTGCGCGCCATTCGCCGTGAAGAAGGCCTGCGTGACCAGCAGCTGCTGGCCGTTGCCACCCAGGCCGCCGGCGCGGCCCACGAATTGGGCACGCCGCTGGCGACCATGAGCGTACTGCTCAAGGAAATGACCCAGGACCACCACGACCCGGCCCTGCAAGACGACCTGAGTGTGCTGCAGGAACAGGTCAAGCAGTGCAAGCTGACCTTGCAGCAGCTGGTGCGCGCCGCCGAGGCCAATCGCCGCCTGGCGGTGGAGATGCAAGACGTCACCCAGTGGCTGGACGAAGCCCTGAACCGCTGGCACCTGATGCGTCCCGAAGCCAGTTACCGGTTTCACCTGCTGGGCCAGGGCACGGTGCCGCGCATGGCACCGCCGCCGGACCTGACCCAGGCGCTGCTGAACCTGCTGAACAACGCCGCCGATGCCTGCCCGGAAGGGTTGGAAGTGACCCTGGACTGGGATGCGGAAGACTTCACCATCAGCATTCGCGACCACGGCGCCGGTGTGCCGCTGGCGATTGCCGAGCAGATCGGCAAGCCCTTCTTTACCACCAAGGGCAAAGGCTTCGGCCTGGGCCTGTTTTTGAGCAAGGCCAGCGTGACCCGCGCGGGCGGCTCAGTGAAACTCTATAGTCATGAGGAAGGCGGTACGCTCACCGAGCTGCGCCTGCCCCGTGTCGCACGAGGAGACATCGATGAGTGACGAGATCCAAGTCGAAGGCGAAGAACTGCCGCACCTGCTGCTGGTAGATGACGACGCCACCTTTACCCGCGTGATGGCCCGCGCCATGAGCCGTCGTGGCTTTCGCGTCAGCACCGCAGGTTCCGCCGAGGAAGGCCTGGCCATCGCCACGGCCGACCTGCCGGAATACGCGGCCCTGGACCTGAAAATGGACGGCGACTCCGGCCTGGTGCTGCTGCCCAAGCTGCTGGAGCTGGACCCGGAAATGCGCGTGGTGATCCTCACCGGCTATTCCAGCATTGCCACCGCCGTCGAGGCGATCAAGCGTGGCGCCTGCAACTACCTGTGCAAGCCGGCAGACGCCGACGACGTGCTGGCCGCCTTGCTCTCCGAGCACGCCGACCTCGACACCCTGGTGCCGGAAAACCCGATGTCGGTGGACCGCCTGCAGTGGGAACACATCCAGCGGGTGTTGACCGAGCACGAAGGCAACATCTCCGCCACGGCCCGCGCCCTGGGCATGCATCGTCGAACGTTGCAGCGCAAGTTGCAGAAACGCCCGGTTCGACGTTGAACGGCGACTGAACAATCTGCTTCAGGCCGCACGGAGCCCTGAACCGATCGTCTATGATCGGTTCAAACGCCTGTTATTTTTTTCCTACCGAGCCTGAACAATGAATCAGAACGCTGAGTATTCCGCGGTCAATGACGCGGTGCGTGGGCAATTTTTAAGGAAAGTCTGGGCGCTGATCACCCCCTACTGGCGCAGTGAGGAGAAGTTCAAGGCCTGGCTGTTGCTGCTGGTGGTGCTGGGGCTGTCGCTGTTCAGTGTGGCGGTGTCGGTGTGGTTCAACAGCTGGAACCGCGACTTCTATAACGCCCTGGAAAAGAAGGACTACGACGCCTTCACCCACCTGCTGATGTATTTCAGCGTGATCGCCGTGGTGGCGATCGTCACCGGGGTGTTCACTTCCTATTTGCAGCAAATGCTCACCATCCGCTGGCGGCGCTGGCTGACTGAAACCTACTTCGCCAAGTGGCTGAGCGAGAAGAACTACTACCACCTGGAATATGGCGGCTACACCGATAACCCCGACCAACGTATCTCCGAAGACCTCAACGCCTTTACCAGCAGCACCCTGAGCCTGGGCCTGGGGTTTATCAGTAACCTGGTGAGCCTGGTGTCGTTCTCGGTGATCCTGTGGGGCGTGTCCGGCAGTATCGAGGTTTGGGGCATCACGATTCCCGGCTATATGTTCTGGGCGGCACTGGTATATGCCGTGCTGGGCAGTTGGTTGACCCACTTGATTGGTCGAAAACTGATCGGCTTGAGCAACCGCCAGCAACGCTTCGAGGCCGACTTGCGTTTCAGCCTGGTGCGGGTGCGCGAGAACGCCGAAAGCATCGCGCTGTTCAATGGCGAGCCGAATGAACACCAACAACTGAGTGCACGTTTCGGGCGGGTGTGGAGCAACTTCTGGAGCATCATGCAGCTCAAGAAGCGCCTGAACTTTTTCACCAGTGGTTACTCGCAGATCGCGATCATCTTCCCGTTTGTGGTGGCAGCGCCGCGTTACTTTTCCGGCCAGATAGAGCTGGGCGTGCTGATGCAAGTGGCCAGTGCGTTTGGCAGCGTGCAGGGCAGCCTGAGCTGGTTTGTCGACGCGTACACCGTGTTGGCCAGCTGGCGTGCGACCTGTGATCGTCTGCTGAGCTTTGGCGAGGCGATGGAAGAAAACGAAGGCCGCAACATGGGCATCGAGTTGCAACGCCAGGGCGGCAATTTGCAGATGAGCAACCTCAGCCTCGATCTGGCGGATGGTCGTCACCTGCTGGATGGCGCCAACCTGACGGTTGCCGAGGGTGAGCGATTGATGCTCAGCGGGCGTTCCGGCAGCGGCAAGTCAACCTTGCTGCGGGCCATGGGCAATCTCTGGCCAAACGGCCACGGCAACATCCGCTTGCCGGCCGAGCGTTATCTGTTCCTGCCGCAAAAGCCGTACCTGCCGATTGGTACCTTGCGGGGTGTGTTGAGTTATCCACAGGAGGAGGACGCGTACCCGGCGCAACGTTATGCACAGGTCCTGGAAACCTGCCGCCTGGCGCACCTGATTCCACGCTTGGATGAGGCCAATCACTGGCAGCGCATGCTGTCGCCGGGTGAGCAACAGCGCCTGGCGTTTGCGCGGGCGTTGTTGTTTGAACCGCAATGGCTGTACATGGACGAGGCCACCTCGGCGATGGACGAGGAAGATGAGGCGGCGCTGTATCAGGCGTTGATCGATGAGTTGCCGGGGTTGAGCATCGTCAGCGTCGGGCACCGCAGCAGCCTCAAGCGTTTCCATGGGCGGCATGTGCGGATACAGGACGGGCAGCTACAAGAACAGCCAGTGTCCTGAAGTCGGACTCGGTCAATGTGGGAGCGGGCTTGCTCGCGAATACGGTGGGTCAGTTAATACATCGGGTGACTGATAGACCGCATTCGCGAGCAAGCCCGCTCGCACATTGGATCAGTGTCGTCTGGTCGACCTGGTGCCAACAAAAAAGCCCGGCTGATCATCGATCAGCCGGGCTTTTTTATGCCGCTTGAAAAGCTATTACTTCTTCAAGCCGTAATGCTCATCCAGCATCCCCGGGGCATTTGGCGTTTTTGGCGCGTAATCCCGTGGCGGCTCCTGATTTTCCCGCGGAGGGGTCAGGCGTTCCCGTGGAGCGTGCGGTGCATCGGAATGCAGCGCGGCCAGCAGGCGCTGGCGGGTGATGTCGTCCAGGGCCAGGCGGTTGGCACCCTCGGCGAGATGATCCTGTACTTCCTGATAGCTCTGAGTGAGCTTTTTCACCAGGGTCGCGGTGCTGTTGAAGTGGGTAACAACCTCGTTCTGATAACTGTCAAAACGTTCCTGAATGTCATCCAGCTGACGCTGCGTGCGGTTAGGCGCGGCATTCGGCAGCAGGCGGGCAACCAGGAATCCAATGGCGACACCGGCAACCAAGGCGAGAGTCGGCAACAACCAAACTAAGAGCGAGTGTTCCACGAGTCCTTCCTCTATAAACGGCTTTGCTTTACGTTAACGGCTCGGACCTGCGCTGTATACCGCGATTAAGCTCGCAATGATGCCATGCACAGACTTTTAGCTAGACGAGTCGACCCCTTGAGAGGTCACGGAGTTCCTTCCTTGCTGATGCGTGAAACCCCCGTTTTGATCGATGGCCCGGTAGGCCAACTGGAAGCCCTGTATCTGGATCACCCCGAGCCACGTGGCCTGGCGCTGATCTGTCACCCGAACCCGGTGCAGGGCGGCACCATGCTCAACAAAGTCGTATCGACCCTGCAACGCACCGCGCGCGATGCCGGCTTGATCACGTTACGTTTCAATTATCGCGGTGTCGGCACCAGTGCCGGTACGCACGATATGGGCACCGGTGAAGTCGACGACGCCGAAGCGGCAGCCACCTGGCTGCGTGAAAAGCATCCCGACCTGCCGATCACCCTGCTGGGTTTTTCCTTCGGCGGGTTTGTCGCGGCCACCCTCGGCGGCCGCCTGGAAGCCAAGGGCGAAAAACTCGCGCACCTGTTCATGGTGGCCGCGGCCGTGATGCGCCTGCGGGATAACGACGTGTTGCCACAAGGCTGCCCATTGACCGTGATCCAGCCGGAAACCGACGAAGTGGTCGACCCGCAACTCGTCTACGACTGGTCCGCGGCCCTGAATCGCCCCCATGAGCTGCTGAAAGTGGCAGAATGCGGACACTTTTTTCATGGCAAGCTGACCGATCTCAAGGATCTTGTGCTGCCACGTCTTTCGAATTGATGACAAGCGATCACCCATGACGACCCGTACCCGCATCCTCACCGGCATCACCACCACCGGCACGCCGCACCTGGGCAACTACGCCGGCGCGATTCGCCCGGCGATCCTTGCCAGCCAGGACGCCAACGCCGACTCCTTCTACTTCCTGGCCGACTACCACGCCCTGATCAAGTGCGATGACCCGCAGCGCATCCAGCGCTCGCGCATGGAAATCGCCGCGACCTGGCTGGCCGGTGGCCTGGATGTGAACCGGGTAACCTTCTACCGCCAGTCCGACATCCCGGAAATCCCCGAGCTGACCTGGCTGCTGACCTGCGTGGCGGCCAAGGGCTTGCTCAACCGTGCGCACGCCTACAAGGCCTCGGTGGACAAGAACCTGGAGAATGGCGAAGACCCGGATGCGGGGATCACCATGGGCCTGTACAGCTACCCGGTGCTGATGGCCGCGGACATCCTGATGTTCAACGCCCACAAGGTGCCGGTCGGTCGTGACCAGATCCAGCACGTGGAAATGGCTCGCGACATCGGCCAGCGCTTCAACCACCTGTTCGGCAAGGGTAAAGAATTCTTCACCATGCCCGAAGCGCTGATCGAAGAAAGCGTCGCCACCTTGCCGGGCCTGGATGGCCGCAAGATGTCGAAGAGCTACGACAACACCATCCCGTTGTTCACCAGCGCCAAGGACATGAAGGACGCGATCTCGCGGATCGTCACCGACTCCCGCGCGCCGGGCGAAGCCAAGGATCCGGACAACTCGCACCTGTTCACCCTGTACCAGGCGTTTGCCACCCAGGCCCAGGAAGAAGAGTTCCGCGGTGAACTGTTGCAAGGCCTGGGCTGGGGCGAGGCGAAGAACCGTCTGTTCCAACTGCTGGACGGCCAACTGGGCGAAGCGCGCGAGCGTTATCACCAACTGATGTCGCGCCCGTCGGACATGGAAGACCTGCTGCTGGTCGGCGCCCGCAAAGCCCGCGCCGTGGCTGCACCGTTCCTGGCCGAACTGCGTGAAGCGGTGGGCCTGCGCTCGTTCGTCAACCCGGTCGCCGTGGCTGCCACCACCAAGAAGAAAGCTGCGAAAGCCGCGCGCTTTGTCAGCTTCCGCGAAGACGACGGCAGCTTCCGCTTCCGTTTGCTGGCGGCCGAAGGCGAGCAACTGCTGCTGTCGCGCAACTTTGCCGACGGTAAAACCGCAGGCGCCGTAACCAAGCAGCTGCAATCGGGGCAGGCGCTGGATGTACGCAGTGAAGCCTCGAGCTTCAGCGTGTGGCTGGACGGTGAAGTCGTCGCCGATAGCCCGGCGTTCGCCGACAGCGCCTCGCGGGATGCGGCGATCGAAGCCTTGCGCGTTGCGTTGACCCCAATCGAGGATTGACCCGACCAAGGGTTGATTGCCATTCTTCAGGGCCGTCGTTACAGTGGCGGCCCGTTTTTGTTGCCTTGCTAACGAATTATGACGCCCCTAGAACGATATCAAGCTGATCTGAAACGCCCTGAATTCTTCCATGACGCTGCCCAGGAAACTGCGGTGCGCCATTTGCAGCGCCTGTACGACGATCTGGTCCAGGCCTCGCAGAACAAGCCGGGCATGTTCAGCAAGCTGTTTGGCAAGAAAGACCATACGCCGGTCAAGGGCCTGTATTTCTGGGGTGGTGTTGGCCGGGGCAAGACTTACCTGGTGGACACCTTCTTCGAAGCGCTGCCGTTCAAGGAAAAGGTCCGCACCCACTTCCACCGCTTCATGAAGCGCGTGCATGAAGAGATGAAGACCCTGCCGGGCGAAAAGAACCCGCTGACCATCATCGCCAAGCGCTTCTCGGAAGAAGCCCGGGTGATCTGTTTCGATGAGTTCTTCGTGTCCGACATCACCGACGCGATGATCCTCGGCACCCTGATGGAAGAGTTGTTCAAGAACGGCGTGACCCTTGTCGCCACCTCGAACATCGTGCCCGACGGCCTGTACAAGGACGGCCTGCAACGCGCGCGTTTCCTGCCGGCCATCGCCCTGATCAAGCAGAACACCGACATCGTCAACGTCGACAGCGGCGTCGACTACCGCCTGCGTCACCTTGAACAAGCCGAACTGTTCCACTACCCGCTCAACGAAGTGGCCCAGGAAAGCCTGCGCAAGAGCTTCCGCGCGCTGACGCCGGAATGCACCCAGGCGATTGAAAACGACAAGCTGATCATCGAAAACCGCGAAATCATCGCGCTGCGCACCTGCGATGACGTGGCCTGGTTCGAATTCCGCGAACTGTGCGACGGCCCTCGCAGCCAGAACGACTACATCGAACTGGGCAAGATCTTCCATGCGGTGATCCTGAGCGGTGTCGAGCAGATGAGCGTCACCACCGACGACATCGCGCGGCGCTTTATCAACATGGTCGACGAGTTCTACGACCGCAACGTCAAGCTGATCATCTCGGCGGAAGTCGAGCTCAAGGACCTCTACACCGGCGGCCGCTTGAACTTCGAATTCCAGCGCACCTTGAGCCGCTTGCTGGAAATGCAGTCCCACGAGTTCCTGTCGCGGGCGCACAAGCCGTAAGCGATGTGCTTGAAATGAAAAAGGCCCGCAGCGATGCGGGCCTTTTTTATGCAAAATTTCCAGGTCAACAGAAAGAGCTGTGGGAGCCGGGCTTGCCCGCGATAGCGGTCTGTCGGTTGATGCCGCTGGTGCCTGGCACGCCGCCATTGCAGGCAAGCCAGCTCCCACATTTTTACTGCGTATACCCTTTGGTTACGCGGCCTGCTGGAACTGCTGGCGATACTGGTTGGGCGACAGCTCGGTATGCTGGCGGAACAGCCGCGCAAAGAAGCTCGCGTCGTCGTAGCCCACCTCGTAACTGATGGTCTTGATGCTTTTGCGGCTGCCGGACAGCAGGCCCTTGGCTGTCTCGATGCGCAACCGTTGCAGGTAGTGCAGCGGCTTGTCACCGGTGGCGGTCTGGAAGCGGCGCATGAAGTTGCGGATGCTCATGCCGTGTTCCCGGGCCACGTCTTCGAAGCGGAACTTGTCGGCGAAGTGCTCTTCGAGCCAATGCTGGATCTGCAGGATGATCACGTCCTGGTGCAGCTTCTGCCCGCCAAAACCGATGCGCCCGGGGGCGTAGCTGCGTTGCACTTCGTAGAGGATGTCGCGGGCCACGGCCTGGGCGATGTTGGCGCCGCAGAAGCGTTCGATCAGGTAGATGTAGAGATCGCAGGCCGAGGTGGTGCCGCCGGCGCAGTACAGGTTGTCGGCGTCGGTCAGGTGCTTGTCCTGGTTCAGTTGCACCTTGGGAAAGCGTTCGGTGAAAGCGTTGAAGAAGCGCCAATAGGTGGTCGCTTCCTTGCCATCCAGCAGGCCGGCTTCGGCGAGCCAGAACACCCCGGTGGCTTCGCCGCACAGCACCGCGCCACGGGCGTGTTGTTCGCGCAGCCAGGGCAGCACTTGGGGGTAGCGTTGGCACAACGAGTCGAAATCGTCCCAGAAGGCCGGGAGCACGATGATGTCGGCGTTTTCGAGGCCGCCGTCCACCGGCATGATCACATCGCTGAAGCTGCGCACCGACTGCCCGTCGGGGCTGACCAGGCGGGTTTCGAAGGCGGGAGTGAGGCCCTGGCCCAGCTGTTTGCCGTAGCGCAGGCTCGCGAGGTGGAAGAAATCCTTGGCTTGCATGAGGGTTGAAGCGAATACCCGATCAATGGCCAAAATGCTGACGCGCCGCAAGGGCGTGGAGATTTGGTTAGACATAATTTCATTTATTCTTATAGGGGAAAGTGGTCACCAGACGGCTGGATCGTCTTATTTTTTGTCGCATGTGTCCAGTGTCCTGTGACGCCTTCGCGGCTTAGGCTCTGTGATCCCGGTCTTGTCCGACAATTCACACAGGTGACCCATGATTCCCAGAACCTTGTTCAGCTCGGAGCACGAACTCTTCCGCCAGAGCGTGCGCACCTTCCTCGAAAAAGACGCGGCGCCGTTCCACGGGCAATGGGAAAAGCAGGGCTACATCGACCGCAACCTGTGGAACAAGGCGGGGGAGGCGGGGATGCTCTGCTCGCATTTGCCGGAAGAGTACGGCGGCCTCGGGGCGGACTTTCTCTACAGCGCGGTGGTGATCGAGGAGATCAGCCGCCTGGGATTGACCGGGATTGGTTTCTCCCTGCATTCGGACATTGTTGCGCCCTACATCCTGCATTACGGCAGTGAGGCGCTGAAGCACAAGTACCTGCCCAAGCTGATCTCCGGGGAAATGGTCACGGCGATTGCCATGACCGAGCCGGGGGCCGGGTCCGACCTGCAAGGGGTCAAGACTACGGCGGTGCTGGATGGCGATGAATACGTGATCAACGGCTCCAAGACGTTCATCACCAATGGCTTCCTGGCTGATCTGGTGATCGTCGTGGCCAAGACCGATCCCAAGGCCGGCGCCAAGGGCACCAGTCTGTTTCTGGTGGAGGCCAACACGCCGGGCTTCGACAAGGGCAAGCGCCTGGAGAAGGTCGGGATGAAGGCCCAGGATACATCGGAACTGTTCTTCCAGGATGTGCGGGTGCCCAAGGAGAATCTGCTGGGCCAGGCGGGGATGGGCTTTGCCTACCTGATGCAGGAGTTGCCGCAGGAGCGTTTGACGGTGGCGATTGGTGCGCTGTCGTCAGCTGAGGCGGCGTTGCAATGGACGCTGGAATACACCCGGGACCGCAAGGCGTTCGGCAAGGCGATCATCGACTTCCAGAACACCCGATTCAAACTGGCGGAGATTGCCACTGAAACCCAGATCGGCCGGGTGTTTGTCGACAAGTGCATGGAGTTGCACCTGGAAGGCAAGCTCGATGTGCCCACGGCCGCGATGGCCAAATACTGGGCCACGGACCTGCAGTGCAAGGTGCTGGATGAGTGTGTGCAACTGCACGGCGGGTATGGGTTTATGTGGGAATACCCGATTGCGCGGGCGTGGGCAGATGCGCGGGTGCAGCGGATTTATGCGGGGACGAATGAGATCATGAAGGAGATTATTGCGCGGGCGCTTTGAATTCTTGGTGTTTTTGAGGGCCGCTTCGCGAGCAAGCCCGCTCCCACATTCGACTGCATTCCAAAGGTGGAACTCGGTGGAATGTGGGAGCGGGCTTGCTCGCGAAGGCGGTCTAGAGATCAATCAAGGCGCAGGATTCGGATGATCCTTCTGAATCGCCTCAATCCCTGCCAGCACCTCATCCGACAGTTTCAAATCAGCGCTGGCGATGTTGCTGTCCAGCTGCTCCAGGGTCGTGGCGCCAATGATGTTGCTGGTCACGAACGGTTGTTGGGTCACAAACGCCAATGCCATCTGCGCCGGGTCCAGGCCGTGCTCACGGGCCAGTGCCACATAACGGCTGCATGCAGCTTCCGACTGCGGGTTGAAGTAGCGGCTGAAGCGGCTATAGAGGCTCAGGCGGCCCTTGGCCGGGCGTGCGCCACCTTCGTACTTGCCGCTGAGCATGCCGAACGCCAGCGGTGAATACGCCAGCAAACCGCACTGTTCACGGATGGCGATCTCCGCCAGGCCCACTTCAAAGCTGCGGTTGAGCAGGTTGTAGGGATTCTGGATCGACACCGCGCGGGTCCAGCCACGGGCTTCGGCCAGGGCCAGGAACTTCATGGTGCCCCACGGGGTTTCGTTGGACAGGCCGATGTGGCGGATCTTGCCGGCCTTGACCTGCTCATCCAGGGCTTCGAGGGTTTCCTCCAGCGGCGTCAGGTCTTCGTCGGCCTTGTGCTTGTAGCCCAGCTGGCCGAAAAAGTTGGTGCTGCGCTCGGGCCAGTGCAACTGGTAGAGGTCGATCCAGTCGGTTTGCAGGCGCTTGAGGCTCGCATCCAGGGCTTCGGCGATGTGCTTGCGGTTGTGCTTGAGGCTGCCATCGCGGATGTAGTCGATGGTGTTGCCGGGGCCGGCGATCTTGCTAGCGAGGATCCAGTCGGCACGGTCGCCGCGGCTTTTGAAGTAATTACCGATATAGCGCTCGGTGGTGGCGTAGGTGTCGGCCTTGGGCGGCACCGGGTACATTTCCGCGGTGTCGAGGAAGTTGATCCCCGCGGCCTTGGCCCGTTCGATCTGTGCGAAGGCCTCTGCCTCGCTGTTCTGCTCGCCCCAGGTCATGGTGCCCAAGGCTATCGCGCTCACGTTCAGATCGGTTCGGCCCAGCTGTCGATAGTCCATCGGGTACTCCTTCGGGGAAAACAATCATAAAAGCAGGTTGAAATTTTTTTGGCAATCTGCATAATTGCCCACCTCTTTCTGCAGTGGAAGTGATGCGCCGCCTGCCGAAGAATCTTGCCGTTGAACGGACGCGCCGACCCGAGCCCCCGATAGCGTCTGTATCCGGCTGCCTTTGACTTGTCAAAGTACGCACTATTCAGTAAGATCCGCCGTCTAATTTACAGGGCGGCCCCTGAGGCTATTAAAGAATGACAACTTTTACTGCAAAACCAGAAACAGTTCAGCGCGACTGGTTTGTCGTCGACGCCGCTGGTCAGACCCTGGGTCGTCTGGCCACTGAAGTCGCCAGCCGTCTGCGTGGCAAGCACAAGCCTGAGTACACCCCTCACGTTGATACCGGTGACTACATTGTCATCATCAACGCCGAGCAGGTACGTGTTACCGGCAACAAAGCGCAAGACAAAATGTACTACCGTCACTCCGGTTTCCCAGGCGGTATCAAGTCTTCGAACTTCGAAGGCCTGATCTCCAAAAAGCCTGAAGCCCCGATTGAAATCGCGGTCAAAGGTATGCTGCCGAAGGGCCCACTGGGTCGCGACATGTATCGCAAGCTGAAAGTCTATGCGGGCGCTGCTCACCCTCATGCTGCTCAGCAGCCCCAAGAACTGAAGTTTTAACGGAATAGTTCATTATGTCGGCGACTCAAAATTACGGCACTGGCCGTCGCAAAACCGCTACCGCTCGCGTTTTCCTGCGTCCGGGTACTGGTAACATCTCGATCAACAACCGCACTCTGGAAAATTTCTTCGGTCGCGAAACTGCCCGCATGGTAGTTCGTCAGCCGCTGGAATTGACCGAGACCGTTGAAAAGTTCGACATCTACGTCACCGTTATCGGTGGCGGTGTAAGTGGTCAAGCTGGCGCAATCCGCCACGGTATCACTCGCGCTCTGATGCAGTACGACGAAACCCTGCGTGGCGCTCTGCGCAAAGCTGGCTTCGTGACTCGCGATGCTCGTGAAGTTGAACGTAAGAAAGTTGGTCTGCGTAAAGCGCGTAAGCGTCCGCAGTACTCGAAGCGTTAATTCGCTTTTACGTTCCAGAAAACGCCCAGCCTCCTCACGGAGCTGGGCGTTTTTTATTGCCTGCTATTTATGTAAAAAAATCTGTGTGACAACTTGCCACATCCGTAGAGCCCCTATACTCAAAGGCTTGGAGCCAGTGCCGGGGGTAATTACCTTGTCAGACGTGGGGCTTTTCATTACCATTCGGCAAAATTTTTATAAGTTCAGATTTAACACTTAGTAGACGCCTGATTTAACAGGCCACAAAGCTGATGGGAGAGGACTGAATGAGCAATGACGGCGTGAATGCAGGCCGGCGTCGCTTCTTGGTAGCAGCCACATCCGTGGTGGGTGCTGCAGGAGCGGTGGGGGCTGCGGTCCCGTTCGTGGGGTCATGGTTTCCCAGTGCCAAGGCGAAAGCCGCAGGTGCACCGGTGAAGGTGAATGTCAGCAAGATCGATCCAGGCCAGCAAATGATTGCTGAATGGCGCGGTCAGCCAGTGTTCATCGTTCGTCGTACCGAGGAAATCCTGGGAAATCTGAAGAAGATCGAGGGCCAGCTGTCCGACCCCGACTCGAAGAATTCCGACCAACCCGCTTACGTCGATAAGGAAATTCGCTCGATCAAGCCGGAAATTCTGCTGCTGATCGGTATCTGCACCCACTTGGGTTGCTCTCCCACCTTCCGCCCGGAAGTGGCGCCCGCGGACCTGGGCAAGGACTGGGTCGGGGGCTATTTCTGCCCGTGCCACGGTTCTCACTACGACCTCGCTGGCCGCGTCTACAAGTCACAACCTGCACCACTGAACCTGCCAGTTCCGCCACATCACTACGAGACTGACAGTGTCATTGTCATTGGCGTCGACGAGGGGGAGAAAGCCTGATGAGCAAGTTCATGGATTGGGTGGATGCGCGCTTCCCCGCGACCAAGATGTGGGAAGACCACCTCAGCAAGTACTACGCACCGAAGAATTTCAACTTCTTCTATTTCTTTGGCTCCCTGGCACTTCTGGTACTGGTCAATCAGATCGTTACCGGTGTCTGGCTGACGATGAGCTACACCCCGTCGGCCGAAGAAGCCTTCGCCTCCGTCGAATACATCATGCGCGACGTCGAGTACGGCTCGATCCTGCGTCTGCTGCACTCCACCGGCGCCTCGGCGTTCTTCATCGTCGTCTACATGCACATGTTCCGTGGCCTGCTCTACGGTTCGTACCAGAAGCCCCGCGAGCTGGTATGGGTGTTCGGCATGCTGATCTACCTGGCGCTGATGGCCGAGGCCTTCATGGGCTACCTGCTGCCGTGGGGCCAGATGTCCTATTGGGGCGCCCAGGTGATCATCTCGCTGTTCGGTGCGATCCCGGTCATCGGCAACGACCTGACCCAGTGGATTCGCGGTGACTACCTGATCTCCGGGATCACCCTGAACCGCTTCTTCGCCTTGCACGTGGTGGCCTTGCCGATCGTGATCCTGGGCCTGGTAGTGCTGCACATCCTGGCGTTGCACGAAGTGGGTTCGAACAACCCCGACGGCGTGGATATCAAGAAGCACAAGGACGAAAACGGCGTACCACTGGACGGCATTCCGTTCCACCCGTACTACACCGTGAAAGATATCGTCGGTGTGGTGGTGTTCCTGTTCATCTTCTGCTCGATCGTGTTCTTTTTCCCGGAGATGGGCGGTTATTTCCTCGAGAAACCGAACTTCGAACAGGCGAACGCCTTCAAGACCCCGGAACACATTGCCCCGGTCTGGTACTTCACTCCGTTCTACGCGATCTTGCGGGCGATTCCCGACAAACTCATGGGCGTTATCGCCATGGGCGCAGCGATTGCGGTGCTGTTCGTGCTGCCGTGGCTCGACCGTAGCCCGGTCAAGTCCATGCGCTACAAGGGCTGGCTGAGCAAGATCTGGCTGTGGGTGTTCTGCATTGCGTTCGTGATCCTGGGTGTACTGGGCGTACTGGCGCCGACCCCGGAGCGTACGTTGCTGTCGCAGGTCTGCACCTTCCTGTACTTCGCCTACTTCATTCTGATGCCGTTCTACACCCGGCTCGAGAAGACCAAACCGGTACCGGAAAGGGTGACTGGCTGATGAAAAAATTATTCGTTGCATTCATTCTTGCGGCCCTGCCGCTGCTGTCTTTCGCCGCTGAACACGGCCCAGAGCTGGAAAAAGTCGACATCGACGTGTCGGACAAAGCCGCAATGCAGGACGGGCTGCGTACGTTCACCAACTACTGCATGGGCTGCCACAGCGCCAAGTTCCAGCGTTACGAGCGAGTGGCCGACGACCTGGGCATTCCCCATGACGTGATGCTGAGCCACTCGGTGTTCACCGGGGCGAAGATCGGCGACCACATGACCATCGGCATGCAACCGGCCGACGCCAAGACCTGGTTCGGGGCTGCACCGCCCGACCTGACCCTGGTGGCCCGTGTGCGTGGCACCGATTGGCTCTATGGCTACCTGAAATCCTTCTATGAAGACCCGACGCGTCCCTACGGCGTGAACAACAAAGTGTTCCCGAACGTCGGTATGCCTAACGTTCTGGTCGGCCTGCAAGGTCGCCAAGTGGTAGGATGCAAGCAAGTACAAATCGTCGAAGACGGCAAGAAGCAGTATGATCCGCTCACCGGTACGCCTTTGACTCATGAAGCGTGCGATCAGCTGACCATAGTGCCGAAGACCGGCACGCTGAACGAAGAGCAGTTCGACGAGAAGGTCAAGAATCTGGTGACCTTCCTGGCCTACTCGGCCAACCCAGTGAAGCTGCAGCATCAGCGCATTGGTACCTATGTGTTGCTGTACCTGGCCTTCTTCTTCGTGTTCGCCTATCTGCTGAAACGCGAATACTGGAAGGATGTGCATTGATCCAACCGTAAGTAATTGCTGTTAATCTTGCGCGCCCAGCGGCATCTCTGAAGGTAAGTCTGGTTTATCCAGGCATCACGGAGATGCTCACTGGGCGCGCTCGTTTTTGAGCTTCCGATAATTTCAACAAGCGAGGAGGACCGCCATGGGCGTGACCAATCGGTTGGCCTGTTACTCCGACCCCGCCGACCACTATTCCCACCGAGTACGCATCGTGCTCGCAGAGAAGGGTGTCAGCGCAGAGATCATCAGTGTGGAGGTGGGACGTCACCCGCCGAAACTGATCGAAGTGAACCCTTACGGCAGCTTGCCCACCCTGGTCGATCGTGACCTGGCGTTGTGGGAGTCAACCGTGGTGATGGAATACCTGGATGAGCGTTATCCCCATCCACCGTTGCTGCCGGTGTATCCGGTGGCGCGTGCCAACAGCCGCCTGCTTATCCATCGGATCCAGCGTGACTGGTGTGGCCTGGTGGACCTGATTCTGGATTCACGCAGCAAGGAAGCGGCCCGGGTTCAGGCGCGCAAGGAATTGCGCGAGAGCCTGACCGGTGTTTCGCCGTTGTTTGCCGACAAACCTTTTTTCCTCAGCGAGGAACAAAGTCTGGTGGATTGCTGCCTATTACCCATACTCTGGCGCTTGCCGATTTTGGGCATAGAACTGCCGCGGCCTGCCAAGCCGCTGCTTGACTACATGGAGCGCCAGTTTGCGCGTGAGGCTTTCCAGGCGAGTCTGTCTGGTGTCGAACGCGATATGCGCTAAGGCTTAAGGAGCCGTTGATGAACTCCAGTCGACCTTACCTGGTCCGCGCGCTCTATGAGTGGATAGTGGACAACGATTGCACCCCGCACATGCTGGTCAATTCCGAGTTTCCCGCGGTTCAGGTACCGCAAGGTTTTGCCAGTGACGGACAAATCGTCCTGAACGTTTCACCCAGTGCCGTGCGACACCTGCACATGGACAATGAAGCGGTCAGCTTTGAAGGGCGTTTCGGCGGTGTGCCGCATACGCTGTTCGTGCCCATCGGTGCCATCCTCGGGATCTACGCCCGGGAAAATGGCCAGGGCATGGTGTTTGATCTGGAGTCTTCCCTTGAGGATGACGAAGCGATCGAGCTCGAAGGTGAAGATGATGTGCCGCCGCCGGATTCCGAGCCACCGCGTCCAAGCGGTCGGCCGAGTCTGAAAGTGGTGAAGTAACAAGGCGCGGGCCCTCGGGCCAGCGTTGAAAATGCCTCGGTGATGCCGGGGCATTTTTTTGCCTGGCGAAAACCCCGGCCGTTATAGATGAAAGTCATGACAGGACGGTGATCGTACAACCGCCATGGGCTATCATGCGTGCTTCAGATCGCCGAGATAGATGATTGATCATGGAAAACTCCAGCGCCGCCCCTCGTCTTCCCCGCAAGCGCCGCAGCCTTGCCCAGGAATTGGTCACGGTGTTGTCCGAGCAGATCCGCGACGGCCAACTCAAACGTGGCGACAAACTGCCCACCGAGTCGGCGATCATGGACGCCCACGGGGTCAGCCGCACCGTGGTGCGTGAAGCCATCTCGCGATTGCAGGCCGCCGGGCAGGTAGAAACCCGCCATGGCATCGGTACCTTTGTGCTGGATACGCCAAGCCCCAGCGGTTTCCGGATTGATCCGGCCACTGTCGTCACCCTGCGTGATGTGCTGGCCATCCTTGAACTGCGGATCAGCCTGGAAGTGGAGTCTGCCGGGCTTGCTGCCCAGCGCCGTAGCGACGAGCAATTGGCCGGCATGCGTGCTGCCCTCGATGCGCTGAACGAAAGTGCGGCCCACGCCGGTGATGCGGTGGCGTCGGACTTCCAGTTCCACCTGCAGATTGCCCTGTCCACCGGCAACCGCTACTTCACCGACATCATGACCCACCTGGGCACCAGCATCATTCCGCGCACGCGGCTGAACTCGGCACGCCTGGCCCATGATGACCAGCAGCACTACATGAGCCGCCTGAGCCGCGAACACGAAGAGATCTATGAGGCGATCGCGCGCCAGGATTCGGATGCGGCGCGGGCGGCCATGCGGTTGCACCTGACCAACAGCCGTGAGCGGCTGCGCCATGCCCATGAAGAGGCGGAAGCGCAGCGCGGTTGATTCCAGGCTGGACGTAAGCGTGTGGCTTGAAAGCTCATTGTGGCGAGGGAGCTTGCTCCCGTTGGGCCGCGCAGCGGCCCCAAAATCCATTGCCCCGAGTTCTGTCTGAAAGAACCCCGTGTTCTTGCCGGGGCTGCTTCGCAGCCCAACGGGAGCAAGCTCCCTCGCCACAGGTTAATGCGCGAGGCTTAACTCACGTCTTTCAGACCGGCTGATTCGGCTTGTAGTCCTTGAGCAGCAGATACGTGCTCCAACCCCACCAGTCATTGGTCCACTGCTTGTCGTTCAGGTTGTTGACGTCCTTGCGTCGCAGCACCTTGTCGCCTTCAGCCTTGAACAGCGGTGAGAAGTTGTTCGCCGGGTTCTGCGCGGCGTTCAGGTCCGGCACATACAGCGGTGCCTTGAAGTTGGCCGGGGAGGGCGCCATGCCGCTGATAAACGTTTCGAAGATCTCATCGGCCGAGGCCTGCACGGCGCGTTTGACCATGGCGCGGTTGGCCGCATCGTTGCTGTCGAAATAGCGTTTATCACCGTAGGCATGCCACTGCTCGCCCAGGGCGTTGCGCACATTGAGCCCGAACTTGCTGTCTTCATCGTGCATGAAGCGGCTGATCAGCGAGCCCAGTTCACCCGGTGTCACCACCGCCGCCAGTTGCTTGCGCGGTACCCGCAGGTGCCCGGCGGAAAATAGATCGGTCAAAAAGTGATCAGCAAAGCTGTTCATGGCATAGGCCAGTTCCAGCGCCTGGTCGGTGCCGGTCTGATGCGCCACGACGGCTTGTTGCAAGGCTGCCGTATGCCCCGCCAGATAGGCCGCCAAAGCCCATTCGCCAAAGTGGTCGGCATTGTCTGCCGCCAGTTTCAGGTAGCGCCCCAGTGGAATCAGCGCCGAGACGGCACTGCCGCCGCCGGTGATGCGGTTCCATTCCTCGGACAAGGTGTCACCCAGCGCGTCATAGGCTTCATGGGGTTGCTTGCCATCCTTGATCGCCTGGTTGACCGCATTGATCTCCTTTTGCATCACCGCGAGGATCTTGCCCGCTTCTTCCCGTGATGCTGGCAATACCGCCAGCGAGTTGAATGCATCGGTAAAGCGCTGCACACGATCAGCGGGCGATGTGCCTTCGTTGATGGGGCGCCCGGGGATGCCATAGAAATCACCGCCCAGGGCGATGATCTGGCCGTAGCTCAGCGCCAGGCCATTGGGCAGGTGCAATTCGACCTGCCGGGCGGGAATCGGCGGGGCGTCCTTGACGAAACGCAACAGGGTGTCGTCGCCGATGGCGGTGTGTTCGCCGCCTTCAAAACGCAGGGTTGGCGGGGTTTTCACAGGTGTGGCGAGTTCAAGATCTGACATGTTAGCTCCTTGCTATGTCGTAGGAATCTTCCGTAATAACTGTACGTATATACAGTTATCCAGAGCATAGAGGAAAAACTTCCTACGTCAAGAAAGCAGCAATCGAGAAGGGCGGCGATGAATTGCAGTTGACGAATATTTTTATAGTTGTACGATGACGTACGACATCAAGATAACCATCCGTAATCTCACAACAGAAAGTCTTCGCCCAGGGTGTTCGAATAATGAATCCACAAGAACTGAAGTCCATCCTCTCTCACGGTCTGCTGTCTTTCCCGGTGACCGATTTCAATGCCCAGGGTGATTTCCACCAGGCGGGCTACATCAAGCGTCTGGAATGGCTGGCCCCTTACGGCGCTACTGCCTTGTTCGCCGCTGGCGGCACCGGTGAGTTTTTCTCCCTGGCGGCCAGCGAATATTCGCAAGTGGTGAAAACCGCCGTTGATACCTGCGCCACCAGCGTGCCGATTCTTGCCGGTGTCGGCGGTGCCACCCGCCAGGCCATCGAGTACGCCCAGGAAGCCGAGCGTCTTGGCGCCAAAGGCTTGCTGCTGCTGCCGCACTACCTGACCGAAGCCAGCCAGGATGGGGTTGCCGCCCACGTTGAAGCGGTGTGCAAGTCGGTCAAGATCGGTGTAGTGGTCTACAACCGTAACGTCTGCCGCCTGACCGCGCCGCTGCTGGAACGCCTGGCCGAGCGCTGCCCGAACCTGATCGGTTACAAGGACGGCCTGGGTGACATTGAATTGATGGTGTCGATCCGTCGTCGCCTCGGTGACCGTTTCAGCTACCTGGGCGGCTTGCCGACTGCAGAGGTTTACGCCGCTGCCTACAAGGCCCTGGGCGTGCCGGTGTACTCCTCGGCGGTGTTCAACTTCATTCCAAAAACCGCGATGGACTTCTACCACGCCATTGCCCGGGAAGATCACGCCACCGTCGGCAAGATCATCGACGACTTCTTCCTGCCGTACCTCGACATCCGTAACCGCAAGGCCGGTTACGCGGTGAGCATCGTCAAGGCCGGGGCGAAAATCGTCGGCTACGACGCAGGCCCCGTGCGTACCCCGCTGACCGATCTGCTGCCGGAAGAATACGAAGCCCTGGCCGCGTTGATCGACAAGCAAGGCGCGCAATAACCCATCACCAAGGCCGCTGAGTAATCAGCGGCTTTTTGCGTCAGGAGAGAATTCGTGTCCCAAGCCAAGCGTTTTGAAAACTACATCGGTGGCCAGTGGGTTGCCGGCGCCGACTACTCGGCCAACATCAATCCGTCGGAGTTGTCTGATGTCATTGGCGAATACGCCAAGGCTGACCTCGCCCAGGTTCACGCGGCCATCGACGCTGCGCGCGCTGCTTTTCCGGCGTGGTCCACTTCCGGGATCCAGGCGCGTCATGATTCGCTGGATAAGGTCGGCACCGAAATCCTCGCCCGTCGCGAAGAACTCGGCACCCTGCTGGCCCGGGAAGAGGGCAAGACCCTGCCGGAAGCCATCGGCGAAGTGACCCGCGCCGGTAACATCTTCAAATTCTTCGCCGGTGAATGCCTGCGCCTGTCCGGCGACTACCTGCCGTCGGTGCGTCCGGGCGTCAACGTTGAAGTGACCCGTGAGGCGTTGGGCGTGGTTGGCCTGATCACGCCGTGGAACTTCCCGATTGCCATCCCGGCCTGGAAGATCGCCCCGGCCCTGGCCTACGGCAACTGCGTGGTGCTCAAACCGGCTGAACTGGTACCGGGCTGCGCCTGGGCCCTGGCCGAAATCATCTCCCGCGCCGGCTTCCCTGCCGGTGTGTTCAACCTGGTGATGGGCAGCGGCCGTGTGGTCGGCGATGCCATGGTCAACAGCCCGAAAGTCGACGGCATCAGCTTCACCGGCTCGGTGGGCGTGGGTCGTCAGATCGCCGTCAGTTGCGTGTCGCGCCAGGCCAAGGTGCAGTTGGAAATGGGCGGCAAGAACCCGCAGATCATTCTCGACGACGCCGACCTCAAGCAAGCCGTCGAGCTGTCGGTGCAGAGCGCGTTCTACTCCACCGGCCAGCGTTGCACCGCGTCCAGCCGCTTTATCGTCACCGCCGGGATTCACGACCAGTTCGTCGCGGCCATGGCCGAGCGGATGAAGTCGATCAAGGTCGGCCACGCCCTGAAAACCGGCACCGACATCGGCCCGGTGGTTTCCCAGGCCCAGCTGGACCAGGACTTGAAGTACATCGACATCGGCCAGAGCGAAGGCGCCCGGCTGGTCAGCGGCGGTGAGCTGGTGACCTGCGACACCGAAGGCTACTTCCTCGCGCCGACGCTGTTTGCCGACAGCGAAGCCGCGATGCGCATCAGCCGTGAAGAGATCTTCGGGCCGGTGGCCAACGTGGTGCGCGTGGCGGATTACGAGGCGGCGCTGGCGATGGCCAACGACACCGAGTTCGGCCTCTCGGCCGGTATCGCCACCACCTCGCTGAAATACGCCAACCACTTCAAGCGTCATTCCCAGGCCGGGATGGTGATGGTCAATCTGCCGACTGCCGGTGTGGATTACCACGTTCCATTCGGCGGCCGTAAGGGTTCATCCTACGGTTCGCGTGAGCAGGGTCGCTATGCGCAAGAGTTCTACACCGTGGTGAAAACCAGCTACATCGGTTCGTAACGGCTGCACCCTGTGGCGGGTCCGTGCCCGCCACAGGCTTACAATTTGATTACCCGCAAAAAAAATAATTAGTGGGAGTACATCTTCATGCAAGCGACCAAGCCGACCCATGTCCGCTATTTGATCCTGCTCATGCTGTTCCTGGTGACCACGATCAACTACGCCGACCGGGCCACCATCGCCATTGCCGGCTCCAGCCTGCAAAAAGACCTCGGCATCGACGCGGTCACCCTTGGCTATATCTTCTCCGCATTCGGTTGGGCCTACGTGGCCGGGCAAATTCCCGGCGGCTGGCTGCTGGACCGATTCGGTTCGAAAAAAGTCTACGCCCTGAGTATCTTCACCTGGTCACTGTTCACCGTGCTGCAAGGCTATGTCGGTGAGTTCGGTGTTTCCACGGCCATCGTTGCGCTGTTCATGTTGCGCTTCCTGGTGGGCCTGGCTGAAGCGCCATCCTTCCCCGGAAATGCGCGCATCGTGGCGGCGTGGTTTCCTACGGCTGAGCGGGGTACGGCCTCGGCGATCTTCAACTCGGCGCAGTACTTCGCCACCGTGTTGTTCGCACCGCTGATGGGTTGGATCGTCTACACCTTCGGCTGGCAGCACGTGTTCGTGGTGATGGGCGGCATCGGTATCGTATTCTCGCTGATCTGGCTGAAAGTTATCCACAGCCCGCGCCAGCACCCGATGATCAACGAGGCCGAGTTCCAGCACATCGCTGCCAACGGGGCCATGGTCGACATGGACCAGGACAAGGGCAGAGGCAAGAAAACCGACGGCCCGAAGTGGGATTACATCCGTCAGTTGCTGACCAACCGCATGATGCTCGGCGTGTACCTGGGCCAGTACTGCATCAATGGCATCACCTATTTCTTCCTGACGTGGTTCCCGGTGTACCTGGTTCAAGAACGCGGCATGACGATTCTCAAGGCCGGCTTCATCGCGTCCTTGCCGGCGATCTGCGGCTTTATCGGCGGCGTGTTGGGCGGGGTGATTTCCGACTACCTGCTGCGCAAGGGCCATTCGCTGACCTTCGCCCGCAAGGCGCCGATCATTGGTGGCTTGCTGATTTCCAGCAGCATTGTCGCGTGCAACTACGTGGACATCGAATGGATGGTGGTGGGCTTCATGGCCCTGGCCTTCTTCGGTAAAGGCGTTGGCGCACTGGGCTGGGCGGTGGTGTCCGACACCTCGCCGAAACAAATCGCTGGCTTGAGTGGCGGCTTGTTCAACATGTTCGGCAACCTGGCCTCCATCAGCACCCCGATCGTGATCGGCTACATCATCAGCACCACAGGCTCCTTCAAGTGGGCGCTGGTGTTTGTCGGTGCCAACGCATTGCTGGCGGTGTTCAGCTACCTGGTAATCGTTGGCCCGATCAAGCGTGTGGTGCTCAAGGAGCCGCCGGCCAAAGGCCCCGAGCTGACTAAACTTTCCCAAGCGCATTCCTGAAGGGGCCCGCGTCATGCAGTTGATTGAACATGCCGATTCGCCACGCTCCATCCGTTTGCACGCACTGGATAACGTGGTGATTGTGGTCAACGACCAGGGCGTACCGGCGGGGACCGAGTTTCCCGACGGCCTGGTGACGGTGGATTTCATTCCCCAAAGCCACAAGGTGACGCTGGAAGACATCCCCGAAGGCGGCCGCATCATTCGCTACGGCCAGACCATCGGTTATGCCCTGCGCCCGATTCCCCGCGGCAGTTGGGTGCAGGAAGATCAACTGCGCATGCCCACGGCGCCGCCGCTGGACAGCTTGCCGCTGTCCACTGAAGTGCCCGAGGCCCAGGCGCCGCTGGAAGGCTTTACCTTCGAGGGTTATCGCAATGCCGACGGCACCGTGGGCACCCGCAATATCCTCGGGATTACCACCACGGTGCAGTGCGTCACGGGCGTGCTGGACCATGCGGTGAAGCGCATCAAGGACGAGTTGCTGCCCAAGTACCCGAACGTCGATGACGTGGTGGCGCTGACCCACAGCTACGGCTGCGGCGTGGCGATCACGGCCACCGACGCCTACATCCCGATCCGCACCGTGCGTAACCTGGCGCGCAATCCGAACCTGGGCGGTGAAGCCCTGGTGATCAGCCTGGGTTGCGAGAAGTTGCAGGCCGGTCAGGTGATGCATGAAAACGACAGCTCGGTGGACCTGAGTGAGCCATGGCTGTATCGGTTGCAGGACTCCAGCCACGGCTTTACCGAAATGATCGAACAGATCATGGCACTGGCCGAAACCCGCCTGAAGAAACTCGACCTGCGCCGGCGGGAAACCGTACCGGCGTCGGAGTTGATCCTCGGCATGCAGTGTGGCGGCAGTGATGCGTTCTCGGGGATTACCGCCAACCCGGCGCTGGGTTATGCCTCGGATTTGCTGCTGCGGGCGGGCGCGACGGTGATGTTTTCCGAAGTGACCGAAGTGCGCGATGCGATCTACCTGCTGACTTCCCGTGCCGAGAACCAGGACGTGGCCCGGGAACTGGTGCGGGAAATGGACTGGTACGACCGCTACCTGGCCAAGGGCGAGGCAGATCGCAGCGCCAACACTACGCCGGGGAACAAGAAGGGTGGGTTGTCGAATATTGTCGAGAAGTCGTTGGGTTCCATCGTCAAGTCGGGCAGTAGTGCGATCAATGGCGTGCTTGGCCCGGGCGAGCGGTTCAATCGCAAGGGCCTGATCTTTTGTGCCACGCCGGCGAGTGATTTTGTGTGCGGCACGTTGCAGTTGGCGGCGGGGATGAATTTGCATGTGTTCACCACCGGGCGTGGCACGCCCTATGGGCTGGCGATGGCGCCGGTGGTGAAGGTTTCGACGCGCACCGAGCTGGCGCAGCGTTGGCCGGACCTGATTGATATCGATGCCGGGCGGATCGCCACTGGGCGGGCAACGATCGAGGAGTTGGGTTGGGAGTTGTTCCACTTCTATCTGGATGTGGCCAGCGGCAAAAAACAGACGTGGGCGGAGCAGCACAAGCTGCATAACGACATTACGTTGTTCAATCCGGCACCGATTACTTAAGACCGAGTCGCCTGCTTCGCGAGCAAGCCCGCTCCCACATTTGACTGCATTCCAAAGGTAGAACTCGGTCAAATGTGGGAGCGGGCTTGCTCGAGAAAGCGGTAGTCCAGACGAAGCTGGCCATGCTGGCTTATCATTAGCCACCTACCGACGCCCACCCAAGGTTCTCTCCGGCATGCTGGCAATCTTCCTACAAACCCTGAACATCACCGCGCCGGTGTTTGCCATGCTGTTCCTGGGCGTCCTGCTCAAGCGCATCAACTGGATCAACGACAACTTTATCCACATCGCTTCGGCCCTGGTGTTCAACGTCACCATGCCGGCGTTGCTGTTTCTCGGGATTCTCCACGCCGACCTGCATTCGGCCCTCAAGCCCGGCCTGCTGATCTATTTCGCCGTTGCCACGCTGTTGAGCTTCGCCCTGGCCTGGGGCTGGGCGATCTTTCGGTGCCCGCGTGTAGACCGTGGCATTTACGCCCAAGGCGCTTTCCGTGGTAACAACGGGGTGATCGGCCTGGCGCTGGCGGCCAGCATGTACGGCGACTACGGGATTTCCCTTGGCGCGGTGCTCGCGGCGCTGGTGATCCTGTTCTACAACACCCTGTCGACCATTGTGCTGGCGGTGTACAGCCCGGTGATCAAGTCCGACCCGTGGAGCATTTTCAAAAGTGTGCTGGCCAACCCGTTGATCATCAGCGTGATCGCGGCGGCGCCCTTCGCGTACTTCCAGATTGGCTTGCCTGGCTGGCTGGAATCCTCCGGGCAGTACCTGGCGGACATGACGTTGCCATTGGCGTTGATCTGTATCGGTGGCACGTTGTCGTTGGCGGCGCTGCGCAAAAGCGGCGACATGGCCCTGAGCGCCAGCCTGATGAAGATGGTCTGGCTGCCGGTGATCGCGACCCTGGGGGCGTGGCTGCTGGGGTTCCGTGGGCCGGAGCTGGGGATTCTGTTCCTGTACTTCGGCGCGCCCACGGCGGCGGCCAGTTTTGTCATGGCGCGGGCGGCGGAGGGCAATCATGAACTGGCGGCCGCGATTATCGTGATCACCACCCTGATGGCGGCGGTGACCACGAATATCGGGATTTTCGTGTTGCAGGCGGGTGGCTGGATCTAGGCGTCTTTCTGGTAGCTGTCGATCACTTCCTGCGCGGCGCGGAAGGCGTCAATCGCCGCCGGCACACCGGCATACACCGCACAATGCAGCAGCGCCTCGCGAATCTCCTCCACGGTGCAACCGTTGTTCAGCGCGCCGCGCACGTGGCCCTTGAGTTCCTGCGGGCACTTGAGGGCGGTCAACGCGGCGAGGGTGATCAGGCTGCGGGTTTTCAGCGGCAACCCTTCGCGATTCCACACGCTGCCCCAGGCATGCTCGTTGACGAAATCCTGCAGCGGCTGGCTGAACTCCGTGGCATTGCCCAGCGCCCGATCGACAAACACATCACCCATCACCTGGCGGCGCATTTCAACGCCGGGCTTTTTCTGTTCGGTCATTGCGATTCCCTCTTGTGTTGGCGGCGCCAGGCTTGCAGCGAGGTGAACAACAGGAAAGCCACCAGCGCTGGCAGGACGTAATACAGCATCAGTTGTTCAAGCTTGTTGGCCAGCGGCATGCCGAAGGTGAACGACACCACGTGCAGCCCGTACACCAGGTACAGGCCCAGGAACACCAGGCCTTCGGCCCGGGTGACGCGGTAGCCCGAATAAAACACCGGCAGGCACAGGGCGACCACGCCGAGCATTACCGGCAGGTCGAAATCCAGGGCATTGGGCGACACCGACAACGGCGAGGGCGCCACCAGGGCGGTAAAGCCCAGCACCCCAAGCAGGTTGAACAGGTTGCTGCCGATCACGTTGCCCACGGCAATTTCCCGCTGGCCGCGCAGGGCGGCGATCAGTGAGGTGGCCAGGCAGGGCAGGGAAGTGCCGACGCCAATCAGCGTCAGGCCGATGATGCGTTCCGACAGGCCCAGGTCAGAGGCCACGTCCACCGCCGCGCCCAGCAGCAGGTGCCCGGCCAGTACGAGGATCAACAGTCCACCGAGCATCAGCAGCACGCTGCTCAGCCACGGCGCCTGCACCACAGTGTCCCGGGTGCGCGGGCGGCGGGAGTGGCGGGTCTGGTAGAGCAGCACGCCGAGGTAGGCCACCAGGGCCACCAGCAGTAACAGGCCATCGATCGGCGTGAGTTCTTCATTGGCGGCTAGCACAAACACCAGCAGGCTGGCGATGATCATCATCGGGATATCCAGGCGTACCAGTTGCCGGGAGACCCGCAGCGGAATGATCAGGGCTGCCAGGCCAAGGGTCACGAGGGTGTTGAAGATGCTGCTGCCGATCACACTGCCCACGGCGATGTCGGTGTTGTCCGCCAGGGTCGCTTGCAAGCTGATCGCCATCTGCGGCGCGCTGCTGCCGAAGGCGACGATGCTCAGGCCGATGATCAGCGGGCGCACCTTGAGGCTGGCCGCCAGGCGCACGGCGGCGCGCACTAATACTTCTGCGCCGAAGATCAACAGCAGCAGGCCGCTGATCAGTTCGATCAGGCTAAAGGGCGAGAGGGCGGTTAATGCGGAAATGGCCTGGGCTCCGTCGGTCAGTTGCTGAGGGCTTGCACGCGAACGCGCGCGGTGCCGCTGCCGATCATACCGATCTGTTCGGCGGCCTTGCGTGAAAGGTCGATCAGGCGCCCACGGGTATGCGGGCCGCGATCATTGATGCGGACAACGACGCTTTTGTTGTTGTCGAGATTGGTGACCTTCACCTGCGTGCCGAAGGGCAGGCGACGATGGGCGGCGGTCAGGGCATTCTGGTTGAACGGTTCACCGCTGGCAGTGCGGTTGCCGTGGTGTTTGGCGCCGTAGTAGGAAGCGGAGCCGGTTTCGTCATAGCCGTTGGGGTCGATGAGGCCGCTGGCGCAGCCGGCGAGCAGAGAGAACAGGGCCAACAGGCCGAGTAGACGCTTCATTTTCAAGGTTTCCCCCTTACAAATGTGGGAGCGGGCTTGGGTGGGAGCGGGCTTGCTCGCGAATACAGTGTGTCAGGCAACGAATAGGCTGACTGATCCACCGCTTTCGCGAGCAAGCCCGCTCCCACACAAGCCCGCTCCCACAAGGGGTCAGAGTTGGACGTGAGGTCCTGCTCCGACCATTTCACCGCGTTTAGCCTTCGAGCTTGCTTTTCAGCAGTTCGTTGACCTGTTGCGGGTTGGCCTTGCCTTTGGAGGCTTTCATCGCCTGGCCGACAAAGAAGCCGAACATCTTGCCCCGCTTGGCTTCATCCGCCGCACGGTATTGTTCAACCTGCTCGGCATTGGCTGCCAGCATCTCGTCGAGTACGGCCGAAATCGCGCCGCTGTCGGTGACTTGTTTCAGGCCGCGCTTCTCGATGATCTCGTCAGCGTTGCCTTCGCCGGCGGCCATGGCTTCAAACACGGTCTTGGCGATTTTGCCGGAGATGGTGTTGTCCTTGATCCGCAGCAACATGCCGCCCAGTTGCTCGGCCGACACCGGTGCTTCGTCGATTTCCAGGCCCTGTTTGTTCAACAGGCTGCCCAGCTCAACCATCACCCAGTTGGCCGCCAGTTTGGCGTCGCCGGCAATGCTCACGACTTTTTCGAAGTAGTTGGCTTGCTCGCGGCTCGACGCCAGCACGCTTGCGTCATACACCGAAAGACCGAACTGCGCCTGGAAACGCTCGCGTTTCTGCGGTGGCAGTTCCGGCAGCGTGGCGCGCACGTCAGCCAGGAACGAGTCCTCGATGACCACCGGCAACAGGTCCGGATCGGGGAAGTAACGGTAGTCGTTGGCTTCCTCCTTGCTGCGCATGGCGCGGGTTTCGTCTTTGTTCGGGTCGTACAGGCGGGTCTGCTGGATCACCTTGCCGCCGTCTTCGATCAGCTCGATCTGGCGACGTACTTCGGTGTTGATCGCCTTCTCGATGAAACGGAACGAGTTGACGTTCTTGATCTCGCAGCGGGTGCCGTACTCGGCCTGGCCTTTTGGCCGCACCGACACGTTGCAGTCGCAACGCAGGGAGCCTTCGGCCATGTTGCCGTCGCAGATCCCGAGGTAACGCACCAGCGCGTGGATCGTCTTGACGTAGGCCACGGCTTCCTTGGCGCTGCGCATGTCCGGCTCGGAAACGATCTCCAGCAGCGGGGTGCCGGCGCGGTTCAGGTCGATGCCGGTGGCGCCGTTGAATTCTTCATGCAGGCTCTTGCCGGCATCTTCTTCCAGGTGCGCACGGGTCACGCCGACACGTTTGATGGTGCCGTCTTCCAGCGGGATGTCCAGGTAGCCCTTGCCGACGATCGGCAATTCCATCTGGCTGATCTGGTAGCCCTTGGGCAGGTCCGGGTAGAAGTAGTTCTTGCGGGCGAACACGTTGTGCTGGCCGATCTCGGCATCGATGGCGAGGCCGAACATCACCGCCATGCGCACCGCTTCCTGGTTCAGCACCGGCAGCACGCCGGGCATGCCCAGGTCTACCAGGCTGGCCTGGGTGTTGGGTTCTGCGCCGAACGTGGTGGCGCTACCGGAGAAAATCTTCGATTGGGTGGCGAGCTGGGTATGAATCTCCAGCCCGATCACGACTTCCCATTGCATAGTGTTCTCCTCAGAAGCCGGTAGGGGTGCGAGTGTGCCAGTCAGTGTTCAACTGGTACTGGTGCGCCACATTGAGCAGGCGGCCTTCCTGGAAATACGGGGCGAGCAGTTGCACGCCCACCGGCAAGCCATCGACGAAACCTGCAGGCATGGACAAGCCCGGCAGACCGGCGAGGTTGGCGGTGATGGTGTACAGGTCTTCCAGGTACTCGGCGATCGGGTCGCCGGTCTTGGCGCCGATCTTCCAGGCCGGGTTCGGCGTGGTTGGGCCGAGGATCACGTCGACTTCATTAAAGGCAGCCATGAAGTCGTTCTTGATCAGGCGACGGATCTTTTGCGCCTTGAGGTAGTACGCGTCGTAGTAGCCGGCCGACAGGGCGTAGGCACCGACCATGATCCGGCGTTGTACTTCCGCGCCGAAACCTTCGCCACGGGAGCGCTTGTACAGGTCGGTGAGGTCTTTCGGGTTTTCGCAGCGGTAGCCGAAGCGCACGCCGTCGAACCGCGACAGGTTGGAGGACGCTTCTGCCGGCGCGATCACGTAGTAGGCCGGAATCGCGTGCTGGTTGTTCGGCAGGCTGATTTCCTTGATCACGGCGCCGAGCTTTTCCAGCTCCTTGACGCTGTTGTGCACCAGTTCGGCGATGCGCGGGTCGAGGCCGGCGCTGAAATACTCTTTCGGCACGCCGATGCGCAGGCCTTTGATCGAGGTATTCAGGCTGGCGCTGTAGTCCGGCACGGGTTCATCAATGCTGGTGGAGTCCTGCGGATCGAAGCCTGCCATGCCTTGTAACAAAATTGCGCAGTCTTCAGCGGTGCGTGCCAGGGGGCCGCCCTGGTCGAGACTGGAGGCGTAGGCAATCATGCCCCAGCGGGAAACGCGACCGTAGGTCGGTTTCAGACCGGTGAGGTTGGTGAAAGCGGCCGGTTGGCGGATCGAGCCGCCAGTGTCGGTGGCCGTGGCGGCAGGTAACAGACGAGCGGCAACCGCGGCCGCCGAACCACCGGACGAACCGCCGGGCACGTGCTCGAGGTTCCACGGGTTTTTCACCGCGCCGTAGTGGCTCGACTCGTTGGCCGAGCCCATGGCGAATTCGTCCATGTTGGTCTTGCCCAGGGTCACGGCCCCGGCAGCGGCCAGCTTGGCGACCACAGTGGCGTCGTAGGGCGCCTTGAAATTGTCGAGCATCTTCGAGCCGCAACTGGTGCGAATGCCCTGGGTGCAGAACAGGTCCTTGTGGGCAATCGGCGCACCCAACAGGGCGCCGTTCTCACCGTTGGCGCGACGTACGTCGGCGGCCTTGGCCTGGCTCAGGGCCAGCTCTTCGGTGATGCTGATGAAGCTGTTGACCTTAGGGTCCAGCTCGGCGATACGCGCCAGCAGGGTCGTGGTCAGCTCTTCGGAAGAAAACTTTTTGTCGGCGAGACCGCGGGCGATCTCGGCCAGAGTCAATTGATGCATTGCAGGCTCTTTCCCTTTAGTCGATGACTTTCGGAACCAGGTACAGGCCGTTTTCGACCGCTGGCGCGATGGACTGGTAAGCCTCGCGATTATTGCGCTCGGTCACGACGTCGGCGCGCAGGCGCTGGCTGGCTTCCAGCGGGTGAGCCAGGGGCTCGATGCCGTCGGTATTCACGGCTTGCATTTGGTCGACCAGCCCGAGAATGCTGTTCAGGGCTGCGGTGGTCTGTGGAAGATCGGCTTCATTGAGGCCCAGGCAGGCCAAATGAGCGATTTTTTCCACGTCGGAGCGTTCAAGCGCCATGGGATTCTCCAGTGGAAAACAGAACGGAAGCTATCCGTGTGTTAGATTGTAGGAACACTACCGCATTTCTACGGTCATATGGCCGCGATTGTGGGGGTTGGTGCACAGAAAGTCGGCCAATTTAGCACATTGGCGCCTTGCCCAAAATCCCTGTCGTTGTTAGAGTTTGCCGCACTTTTTTACCCACGCGTTGCCTAGGGTCCCTTTCCCATGTTCAAGAAACTGCGTGGCATGTTTTCCAGCGATCTTTCCATCGACCTGGGCACTGCCAACACCCTTATTTACGTGCGCGAGCGCGGTATCGTCCTGAATGAGCCATCGGTTGTGGCCATTCGGACCCATGGTAATCAGAAAAGTGTCGTTGCCGTTGGCACCGAGGCCAAGCGCATGTTGGGCCGAACACCGGGCAACATTGCTGCCATTCGTCCGATGAAGGATGGCGTGATTGCTGACTTCAGTGTCTGCGAAAAGATGCTGCAGTACTTCATCAACAAGGTTCACGAAAACAGTTTCCTGCAGCCCAGCCCTCGTGTGCTGATCTGCGTTCCGTGCAAGTCCACCCAGGTGGAACGTCGTGCCATCCGTGAGTCGGCCCTTGGTGCCGGTGCCCGTGAAGTGTTCCTGATTGAAGAGCCAATGGCCGCTGCGATCGGTGCCGGCCTGCCGGTTGAAGAAGCGCGCGGTTCGATGGTGGTGGATATCGGTGGTGGTACCACTGAAATCGCCCTGATCTCCCTCAATGGTGTGGTGTATGCCGAATCCGTACGGGTTGGCGGCGACCGCTTCGACGAAGCGATCATCACCTACGTGCGTCGCAACTACGGCAGCCTGATCGGCGAATCCACCGCCGAGCGCATCAAGCAGGAAATCGGTACCGCTTACCCGGGCGGCGAAGTTCGCGAAGTCGATGTTCGCGGTCGCAACCTGGCCGAAGGCGTTCCACGTGCCTTCACCCTGAACTCCAATGAAGTGCTGGAAGCTCTGCAAGAGTCCCTGGCCACCATCGTTCAGGCGGTGAAGAGCGCCCTGGAGCAATCGCCTCCGGAACTGGCTTCCGATATCGCCGAGCGTGGCCTGGTACTGACCGGTGGTGGCGCCTTGCTGCGCGACCTCGACAAGTTGCTGGCCCAGGAAACCGGTTTGCCAGTGATCGTCGCTGAAGACCCGTTGACCTGCGTCGCCCGCGGCGGTGGCCGTGCACTGGAAATGATGGATAAACACACCATGGACCTGCTCTCCAGCGAATAAGAATTTGCTGGTTTGCCCATGTTTCGCTCACAGGCAGCACTTTGCAGTGCTGCCTGTTGGCGTTTATCTTCTTCAATCTGCATCCAGGCCGGTTTGATGCCGTATGAATAAAGAAAACATTTGCCTGGGAGGAGCGGCTTATTAAACCGCTTTTTTCCAAAGGCCCCTCATTGGGCGTGCGCCTGTTGGTGCTGGTCGTGCTATCGGTTGCGCTGATGGTGGTCGATGCCCGCTTCACACTGCTCAAGCCAGTGCGTAGCCAGATGTCGCTGGTCCTGATGCAGACGTACTGGATCACTGACCTGCCGCAGCGTCTCTATCAGGGTGTCGCCAGTCAATTTGGCAGCCGCACCGAACTGGTGGCGGAGAACGAAAAACTCAAGACCGAAAACCTGCTGCTGCAGGGGCGCATGCAAAAGCTCGCGGCCCTCACCGAGCAGAACGTTCGGCTGCGCGAGTTGCTCAATTCCTCTGCGCTGGTCAACGAGAAGGTCGAAGTGGCCGAGTTGATCGGTATGGATCCGAACCCCTTCACCCATCGCATCATCATCAACAAGGGTGAGCGCGACGGCGTAGTCCTCGGCCAGCCGGTGCTCGATGCCCGTGGCTTGATGGGCCAGGTGGTGGAGTTGATGCCTTATACCTCTCGCGTGCTGTTGCTGACCGACACCACCCACAGCATCCCGGTGCAAGTCAACCGCAACGGCCTGCGGGCGATTGCCAGCGGTACCGGTAACCCGGAACGCCTGGAGTTGCGTCACGTCGCAGACACCGCCGACATCAAGGAAGGCGACCTGCTGGTCAGCTCCGGCCTGGGTCAGCGGTTCCCGGCAGGCTACCCGGTCGCGACGGTCAAGGAAGTGATCCACGATTCCGGCCAGCCGTTCGCCATTGTGCGTGCCGTGCCGACCGCCGCATTGAACCGCAGCCGTTACCTGTTGCTGGTGTTCAGTGACAACCGCACCCCGGAAGAGCGTGCCAACGAAGCCGCCCAGGCCCAGGAAGCGGAAGACAAGCAAAACGGCACCGCGCCGATCATTCCGGCCACCGTGCCAAAGCCGGCGGCACCTGCTGCCCCGGCAGCCGCTCCGGCAACGCCAGCCGCGCCGGTTGCGACACCGGTCAAGCCTGTGGCCCATAGCGCGCGTCCGGCCAAGCCTGCGGCTGCAACACCTGCCGCTGCCAAACCGCCCGCCGCCGCCAAACCACCGGCCGCGGCCCCGGCAACCACTCGGCAGAGGGAAGAATAATGGCCGGTACTCATTCGCGTAACGGCTGGATCGTCTGGCTGACCTTTGCCATCGGCTTGCTGCTCAGCGTTTCGCCGCTGCCGCAATTCATGGAGATCCTGCGCCCGCTGTGGCTCGCCTTGCTGCTGGCGTTCTGGGCCCTGGCGCTGCCGCACAAGGTCGGGATGGTCACGGCCATGTGCCTGGGGCTGATGGAGGATGTGCTCTACGGCACCCTGCTCGGGCAGAACGCGTTGATCCTGACCCTGATTACCTTCCTGGTGCTGTCATTGCAGCAGCGCCTGCGGATGTTCCCGATGTGGCAACAGTGCCTGGTGATCCTGGTGATCTTCGGCCTGGCGCAGTTGGTACAGCTGTGGCTTAGCGCCTTGACCGGCAACCGCCAACCGACCCTGGCGCTGGTGTTGCCCGCGCTGGTCAGCGCGCTGTTGTGGCCCTGGGTCAGTTTTGGCCTGCGTGGATTGCGTCGTCGCTATAAAATCAATTGAATGGATCGCGAGGCTCTGCCTGGTTATCGAACCCTACAGGGAGAGTCTGCATGAATTCGCTTTATCTGGCCTCGGGCTCCCCGAGGCGGCGTGAGCTGCTGACACAGATCGGCGTGCCGTTCACCGTCGTCAGCGCCGCCATTGATGAAACTCCCCTTACAAATGAATCGCCCGCGTCCTACGTAGAACGCCTGGCGCGCGGCAAGGCTGCGGCCGGTCGAGCGACCTTGGCCGATGCCACCGGCGCCTGTGTGCTGGGCGCGGACACAGCCGTGATCCTCGACGGCCGGATCCTCGGTAAACCCGTGGATCAAGCCGATGCCCTGGCCATGTTGCTGGCCCTTTCCGAGCGTGAACACGAAGTGTTGACGGCCATTGCGCTGATTGACGGCCAGCGTTGCGAAACGCGGCTGGTCAGCAGTCGTGTGCGCTTTCGCAGGATTTCAGCGGACGAAGCCACCACTTATTGGCACAGCGGCGAGCCCCAGGACAAAGCGGGCGGCTATGCTATCCAAGGCTTGGCGGCGGTGTTCGTCGCCGGACTCAATGGCAGCTACTCTGCCGTCGTTGGCCTGCCGGTCTGCGAAACCGCAGAACTGCTGGGCCAATTCGGCATACCCTGTTGGCAAAACCTTACCGTGCGCTAAACGCCGTATTCCAGCGCCAAGCCTTAAGCGATCGGTCACTATTGTGAAAACGCCTGAACGAGACCCAGCCATGAGTGAAGAGATTCTGATCAATATCACGCCGATGGAATCGCGCGTGGCGGTGGTAGAGAACGGTGTTCTGCAAGAAGTGCACGTCGAGCGCACCCAAAAGCGCGGGATCGTCGGCAATATTTATAAAGGCAAGGTCGTGCGTGTGTTACCGGGGATGCAAGCGGCGTTCGTCGACATCGGCCTGGACCGCGCTGCGTTTATCCATGCTTCGGAAATCTCCCTGCGCGAAGGCCCGGCGGTCGAAAGCATCAGCGCCCTGGTGCACGAAGGGCAGAGCCTGGTGGTGCAAGTCACCAAGGATCCGATTGGCTCAAAGGGCGCACGGCTGACCACGCAACTGTCGATTCCTTCGCGCTACCTGGTGTACATGCCGCGCACGGCCCACGTCGGTATTTCCCTGAAAATCGAAGATGAAGCCGAGCGCGAGCGCCTGAAAAAGGTGGTCAGTGACTGCGTGGCGCTGGAAGGTATCAAGGAGGCCGGCGGCTTTATCCTGCGTACTGCCGCAGAAGGTGCCGGTGCCGATGAAATCCTCATGGACATCCGCTACCTGCGCCGCCTCTGGGACCAGATCGGCGCGCAGATCAAGACCATCGGCGCCCCCAGCGTGATCTACGAAGACCTCGGCCTGGCCCTGCGCACCTTGCGCGACCTGGTCAGCCCGAAGATCGAGAAAATTCGCATCGACTCGCGGGAAACCTTCCAGCGCACTACGCAATTTGTTGCCGAGCTGATGCCGGAAATCGCCGATCGCCTGGAGCATTACCCGGGCGAGCGGCCGATTTTCGACCTGTATGGCGTCGAAGACGAAATCCAGAAAGCCCTTGAGCGCAAAGTGCCGCTCAAGTCCGGCGGTTACCTGGTGGTGGACCCGGCGGAAGCCATGAGCACTATCGACGTGAATACCGGTGCCTTTGTGGGCCATCGCAATCTCGAAGAAACCATCTTCAAGACCAACCTCGAAGCGGCCACCGCGATCGCCCGCCAGCTGCGCCTGCGCAACCTGGGCGGGATCATCATCATCGACTTCATCGACATGGAAGACGAAGAGCACCAGCGCCAGGTGCTGCGTACCCTGGAGAAGCAACTGGAGCGCGATCACGCCAAGACCAACATCATCGGCATCACCGAGCTGGGCCTGGTGCAGATGACCCGCAAGCGCACCCGCGAAAGCCTCGAGCAAGTGCTGTGCGAGCCGTGCAGCAGTTGCCAGGGGCGCGGTAAGTTGAAGACCCCGGAAACGGTTTGCTACGAGATTTTCCGGGAAATCTTACGGGAGGCACGCGCCTACCAGGCCGAGGGCTATAGAGTCCTGGCTAACCAGAAGGTGGTCGACCGTTTGCTGGATGAAGAATCCGGCAACGTAGCCGAGCTGGAGGGTTTTATCGGGCGCACCATTCGCTTCCAGGTCGAAACCATGTATTCCCAGGAACAATATGACGTGGTGCTGCTCTGATTCGCGTTAGTTCTTATCAACGAGACGGGCAGGCCTTGATCTGCCGTCCGACTATTGCCTTTGAGGGTCGCCTGACATGGAGCGTCTGATACGCTTTTTTGCCGCATTGACCCGCTGGGGCCTCGGCCTGTGCGCCTTGCTGCTGGTATTGGCGGCGGTGTACGTGAGCCTGGGCCGTGAATTGACGCCGTTGGTGGCGGAATACCGTGGCGAAATCGAGGCCAAGGCGCGTATTGCGCTGGATATGCCCGTGAACATCGGCAGCCTGGAAGGGCGCTGGAGTGGCTTCGCGCCGGTATTGTTGGCTCACGACGTGATGGTCGGCGAGGGCAGCAGCGCCCTGCGCCTGGACCAGGTGCAAGTGGTGCCGGATATCTGGGCCAGCCTGCTGGCGCGTGAAGTGCGCATTGCCCACCTGGAAGTCAGCGGCCTGCAAGTCAGCGTGAAGGAAGACCAGGACGGCCACTGGGCGCTGCAAGGCCTGCCGGTGCAGGATGACCAGCCGCTGGATCCCGAACAACTGCTGACGCGCATGCAAATGGTCGGGCAGGTTTCATTGCTCGACAGCCAGGTGACGCTGCAGCCGTTCGACCAGGCTCCGCTGACCTTGACCTATGTCGGCGTGAGCCTGCAGACCGGCGCCAACCGCCAGCGCCTGGACGCGCGCCTGACCCTGCCCGACGGCCAGCCCCTGGCGTTGAACCTGCGCACCCGAATCCGCGCCAGCCAGTGGAAAGACGGCGAAGCCGAGGCTTACCTGAGCTTGCCCCAGAGTGACTGGGCAAAATGGATCCCGGCAAAACTGACCCAGCAATGGAAACTTACCGAACTCAAGGCCGGCGGCGAATTCTGGCTGACCTGGGCCAAGGGCACCGTGCAAAGCGCCGCCGTGCGCCTCAACGCCCCGCAGCTCAAGGGCAGCTATGCCGATCGCAAGCCGACTTATATTGAGAACCTGGCCCTCACTGCGTACCTGCAACGCAGTGACAGCGGCCTCAAGGTGCTGTTTGACTCGCTCGCAATGAACCTCGGCGACACCCGCTGGGAATCGCGCCTGCAACTGCAGCAAACCCTGGCCACCGACAAGGCCCAGGAAGTCTGGAACCTGCAGGCCGATCGCCTCGACCTGACGCCGATCACGCCATTGCTGCACGCCTTGGCACCCTTGCCGGAAGCCGTGGCCACCACCCTGGATCATCTGAAGGCCACCGGCACGCTGCGGAACGTGTTGCTGGATTATCGGCCTCAAGACACCACCGACCAGCGCGTGAGCTTCGCGGCCAACCTCGACCGTATTGGTTTCGACGCTTACTTCGGCGCGCCGGCCGCCCGCAATGTCAGCGGCAGCATCAGCGGTGACCTGGGCAAGGGTGAGCTGCGCATGGACAGCAAGGATTTCTCCTTGCACCTGTTTCCGATCTTCGCCAAGCCCTGGCAGTACATCCAGGCCAACGCCCGCCTGACGTGGAAGCTCGACAAGGAAGGCTTCACCCTGATCGCGCCGTATATCAAGGTGCTGGGCGAGGAGGGCAAGGTCGCCGCCGACTTCCTGATTCGCCTGCATTTCGACCATAGCCAGGAAGACTACATGGACCTGCGGGTCGGTATGGTCGACGGCGATGGCCGCTTCACCCCCAAATACCTGCCGGCGGTGTTGAGCCCGGCACTCGATGAGTGGCTGCGCACTGCGATTCTCAAGGGGGCAGTGGACGAGGGCTTCTTCCAGTACCAAGGCTCGCTGAACCACGACGCACTGCCTGCCTCGCGCAATATCAGCCTGTTCTTCAAGGTGCATGATGCCGAGCTGGCATTCCAGCCGGGCTGGCCGCACGTGAGCAAGGTCAAGGGTGAAGTGTTTGTCGAGGAAAGCGGCGTGCGCATCCTGGCCAGCAAGGGCCAGCTGCTCGACACCAAGGTCAATGATATCTACGTCAACATTCCCCACGCTCCCGAAGGCAAGGATAGCAACCTGCTGCTCACCGGCAACTTTGCCGGTGGCCTGGGCGATGGCCTGAAAATCCTTCAGGAAGCGCCGATCGGCACCGCCTCGACCTTCGCCGGCTGGAAAGGCGAGGGCGACCTGCAAGGCAAGCTGGACCTGGATATTCCCCTGGCCAAGGGCGCCGATCCCAAGATCGTGGTGGATTTCAAGACCGACAAGTCCCGCCTGCAACTGGCCGAGCCTACGCTGGACCTGAGCCAGCTCAAGGGTGATTTCCGCTTCGACAGCGCCAAGGGCCTGAGTGGCCAGAACATCAGCGCCCAGGCCTTCGACCGACCGATCACCGCGCAGATTTTCGCCGATGGCAAGCCAGGCGACCTCAACACCCGCGTCACCGCGAAAGGGCAGGTGACCGTCAAGCGGCTGACTGACTGGCTGAAGGTCAGCCAGCCGTTGCCGGTGTCCGGCGATATCCCCTACCAATTGCAGCTCAACCTCGATGGCGCCGACAGCCAGTTGATGGTCAGCTCCAACCTCAAGGGCGTGGCCGTGGACCTGCCGGCGCCGTTCGGCATGCCGGCGAGCCAGGGCCGCGACAGTGTGTTCCGCATGACCTTGCAGGGTAAGGAGCGCCGTTACTGGTTCGATTATGGCGAGTTGGGCAGCTTCACCTTCGCCGCCCCGGCGGACAATTTCGCCGACGGCCGGGGTGAGCTGTTCCTGGGAGATGGCGATGCGGTGTTGCCGGCCGGCAAGGGCTTGCGAATCCGCGGCGTGTTGTCGGAGCTGGATATCGACCCCTGGAAAAAGCTCGTGGACCGCTACGCCGGCAACGACCCGGGTGGCAGTGCCAAGCAGTTGTTGAGCGGGGCCGATTTCAAGGTCGGCAAGCTGACCGGTTTCGGCACCCAGTTCGACCAGGTCAGCTTGCAGCTGGACCGCAAACCCGCTGCCTGGGGCTTGCAGTTCGACAGCCAGCAGGCCAAGGGTACCGTGGGGTTGCCGGACGCCAAGGGCGCGCCGATTGCAGTCAACCTGCAGTACGTGAAGCTGCCTGCGGTGGATCCGACCGTGCAGGCGGATGAAAATGCGCCGGACCCATTGGCTGATGTTGATCCCAAGGATATTCCCGCGCTGGATATCTCGATTGCCCAGTTGTTCCAGGGCCCGGACCTGGTAGGTGCCTGGTCTCTGAAAGTTCGTCCGACCACCAGGGGCATGGCGTTCAACAGCCTGAACCTGGGGCTCAAGGGCATGGTGCTCCAGGGTGCCGGCGGTTGGGAAGGTGCACCCGGTGCCAGCAGCAGTTGGTACAAGGGCCGCCTCGATGGCAAGAACATTGGCGACGTGCTCAAGGGCTGGGGATTTGCGCCGAGCGTGACCAGCGAAGATTTTCACGTGGACGTGGACGGCCGCTGGCCGGGTTCGCCGGCCTGGGTAGGTCCCAAGCGTTTCTCCGGCAGCCTGGACGCCAGTTTCCGCAAAGGCCAGTTTGTTGAAGTGGACGGCGGTGCGCAGGCCCTGCGGGTGTTTGGCTTGCTGAACTTCAACTCCATCGGTCGCCGGCTGCGCCTGGACTTCTCGGACTTGCTTGGCAAGGGCTTGAGTTATGACCGGGTCAAGGGCTTGCTGGCCGCCAGTAACGGCGTGTTTGTAACCCGTGAGCCGATCACCATGACCGGCCCGTCGAGTAACCTGGAGATCAACGGCACCCTGGACCTGGTGGCTGATCGCGTCGATGCCAAGTTGCTGGTGACGCTGCCGGTCACCAACAACCTGCCGATTGCTGCATTGATCGTCGGCGCGCCGGCCATTGGCGGGGCGCTGTTCCTGATCGACAAGCTGATTGGCGACCGTGTTTCGCGTTTCGCCAGCGTGCAGTACAAGGTAGAAGGCCCGTGGAAGGACCCGAAAATCACCTTCGACAAGCCATTTGAAAAGCCAAACTGAGTACCTGTGGAGTAGCATGGCCGCATGCCTTTTCTGGAGTGTGGGCCCATGTCCTTTGCGGTAATTCAAATGGTCAGCCAAAGCGATGTGCTGGCCAACCTGGCTCAGGCTCGGCGCCTGCTGGAGCAAGCGGCGGCGGGCGGTGCAAGGCTTGCGGTACTCCCGGAAAACTTCGCCGCCATGGGCCGTCGCGATGTGGCCGATATCGGTTGCGCCGAGGCCTTGGGCGAAGGTCCGATCCTGCCATGGTTGAAACAGACCGCCCGCGACCTCACCTTATGGATAGTGGCCGGCACTTTGCCGCTGCCCCCAAAGGATCAGCCGAACGCCAAGTCCAATGCCTGCTCGCTGCTGATCGATGATCAGGGCGAAATCGTTGCCCGCTACGACAAGCTGCACCTGTTCGATGTCGATGTGGCCGATGCCCGGGGTCGTTATCGTGAATCCGATGACTATGCTCATGGTAGCCAGGTGGTCGTCGCGGATACGCCGGTCGGCCGCCTGGGGCTGACGGTGTGTTACGACTTGCGCTTCCCGGAGCTATACAGCGAATTGCGCGCTGCGGGTGCCGAGTTGATCACCGCGCCCTCGGCCTTTACAGCGGTAACCGGCGCCGCGCACTGGGATGTGCTGATCCGTGCGCGTGCCATCGAGACCCAGTGCTACCTGCTGGCGGCCGCCCAGGGTGGCGTGCATCCGGGGCCCAGGGAAACCTTCGGGCATGCAGCGATCATCGACCCATGGGGGCGCGTGCTGGCACAACAGGATCAAGGCGAGGCGGTGTTGTTGGCCGAACGCGATAGCAGCGAACAGGCGTCGATACGGACGCGCATGCCGGTGGCGGGCCACCGGCGCTTTTTCTCGCAGGGCGCACAGCGACCTGCTTCAGAACGATGAATTTAAGGCCAAACCTATGAGCGAGTTGTTGTCCTCAGTCAGTGAACACCTCCTGGCGCCTGGTGGCGTGACCATCGAAAGCTTGCAAACGGTCCTCGGCGATCTGGCCGGGCCAGGCATCGACGCGGCCGACCTGTATTTCCAGGGGCAGATTTCCGAGTCCTGGGCCCTGGAAGACGGGATCGTCAAGGAAGGCAGCTTCAACCTCGACCAAGGCGTGGGTGTGCGTGCGCAGTCCGGTGAAAAAACCGGCTTTGCCTACAGCAACGCCATCACCCTGGAAGCCCTGGGGCTGGCGGCTCGTGCAGCGCGTTCGATCTCCCGTGCCGGGCAAAACGGCACGGTGCAGGCGTTCAGCACCCAGGACGTGGCCCAGCTGTATGCCCCGGATAACCCATTGGAAGTGATCAGCCGCGCCGAAAAGGTCGAGCTGCTCAAGCGTGTGGACGCGGCGACCCGTGCCCTGGACCCGCGTATCCAGCAAGTCACCGTAAGCATGGCCGGGGTGTGGGAACGCATCCTCGTGGCCTCCACCGATGGCGGCCTGGCGGCGGATGTGCGGCCGCTGGTGCGCTTCAATGTCAGCGTGATCGTCGAACAGAATGGCCGTCGCGAGCGCGGTGGCCATGGCGGCGGTGGGCGTACCGACTACCGTTATTTCCTCACCGAAGACCGCGCCATGGGGTATGCCCGTGAAGCGTTGCGCCAGGCCCTGGTCAATCTGGAAGCAATTCCGGCCCCGGCGGGTACGTTGCCGGTGGTGTTGGGCTCTGGCTGGTCCGGCGTGTTGCTGCATGAAGCGGTGGGCCACGGCCTGGAAGGTGATTTCAACCGCAAGGGCAGTTCCGCCTACAGCGGGCGCATGGGCGAGATGGTTGCGTCCAGGCTCTGCACCATCGTCGATGACGGTACCCTGGCCGGGCGTCGCGGTTCGTTGAGCGTCGATGACGAAGGCACCCCGACCGAGTGCACCACACTGATCGAAAACGGTGTGCTCAAGGGCTACATGCAAGACAAGCTCAACGCGCGCCTGATGGGCGTGGCCCGCACCGGTAACGGTCGTCGCGAGTCCTACGCGCACCTGCCGATGCCGCGCATGACCAACACCTACATGCTCGGCGGCGAAAGCGATCCGGCCGAAATCATCGCCTCGGTGAAACGCGGCATCTACTGCGCCAACCTCGGTGGTGGGCAGGTGGACATCACCAGCGGCAAGTTCGTGTTCTCCACCAGCGAGGCGTATTTGATCGAAGACGGCAAGATCACCGCGCCGGTCAAGGGTGCAACGTTGATTGGCAACGGCCCGGAAGCCATGAGCAAGGTTTCGATGGTCGGTAACGACCTGTCGCTGGACAGCGGTGTGGGGACGTGCGGCAAGGATGGTCAGTCGGTGCCGGTGGGTGTCGGCCAGCCAACCTTGAAAATCGATGCGATCACCGTGGGTGGCACGGGGTCGTAAGAGCGGGAGCTTCGGGTGGCGAAGGCCGCCACCCGGGGAAGAGGGTCAGCGCAGGCCGCGTTGACTATCGTCCAGCTCACGGATGTATTTGAAGATTTTTCGGCTGGAGGCCGGTGGCTTGCTTTGCGCCAGTTCGTGCTGGGCCTGACGGATCAGGGAGCGCAATTGTTGGCGATCGGCATCCGGGTACTCGATGACGAACTTCTCCAGTACCGCGTCATCGCCAGCGATCAGGCGATCACGCCAGCGTTCCAGGTTATGGAAGCGCTCGTTGTACTGGCGAGTGGAGGCATCGAGTTGATCGAGCAACGTCAGAATGGCGTCAGTGTCCTGGTCGCGCATCAGTTTGCCGATGAACATGAGGTGCCGTTTACGCGCGATATTCGCGGTGTGCTTGGGCGCATCGTTCAGAGCCCGGCGCAGGGCGTCGGTCAATGGCAGTTTTGCACACAAGTCAGGCTTGAGTGTTGTAAGGCGCTCGCCGAGGTCAACCAGAGCATGCAGCTCGCGTTTGACCTGAGATTTGCTTTTCTCCCCATCGAGGGAGTCGTCGTAAGAATCAACCATGGTGGCAGTCCGCAAAGAAACGCCGCCATGATAACCAGTCGGGGGCCGCTTGTCCGGCCCGGTCGCTAGAAGGCCTCAACCGAAAGCAGAATTTGAGTGGAGAAAACCATGAGTGCAGCCCAAAGCGTCGGTCCGCAAGCGTTACCGGCACTGCAGGAACAAGTCGAGCAGATCATTGCCGAGGCCAAGCGCCAGGGGGCCAGTGCCTGTGAAGTGGCGGTGTCCCTGGAGCAGGGGTTGTCGACTTCGGTGCGCCAGCGGGAAGTGGAAACCGTCGAATTCAACCGCGACCAGGGGTTTGGCATCACCTTGTACGTGGGCCAGCGCAAGGGCTCGGCCAGCACTTCTGCCAGCGGCCCGGAAGCGATTCGCGAAACTGTTGCAGCAGCGCTGGCGATTGCCAAGCACACCTCCGAAGATGAAAGCTCCGGCCTGGCTGATGCAGCCCTGATGGCTCGGGACTTGAAGGATTTTGACCTGTTCCATGCCTGGGACATCACCCCGGAGCAGGCTATTGAACAGGCTTTGACCTGTGAAGCGGCGGCATTCGATGCCGACAGCCGGATCAAGAACGCCGATGGCACCACCTTGAGTACTCATCAGGGTTGCCGCGTATACGGCAACAGCCACGGTTTTATCGGCGGTTATGCCTCGACGCGTCACAGCCTGAGCTGCGTGATGATCGCCGAAGCCAACGGCCAGATGCAGCGTGATTACTGGTACGACGTGAACCGCCAGGGCGAATTGCTGATGGACCCGGTACTCATCGGCCAGCGTGCCGCGCAGCGTGCTGCCAGCCGCCTGGGCGCGCGCCCGGTGCCGACCTGTGAAGTGCCGGTGTTGTTCTCGGCGGAACTGGCCGGTGGTTTGTTCGGCAGTTTCCTTGGGGCGATTTCCGGCGGCAACCTGTACCGCAAGTCGTCGTTCCTGGAAGGTGCGATTGGCCAGAAGCTGTTCCCGGAATGGCTGACCATCGATGAGCGCCCGCACCTGATGCGCGCCATGGGCAGTTCGTCGTTTGACGGTGATGGCCTGGCCACCTATGCCAAGCCGTTCGTCGAGAACGGTGAGCTGGTGTCCTATGTGCTGGGCACCTACGCCGGTCGCAAACTCGGCCTGCCAAGCACCGCCAACTCCGGTGGCGTACACAACCTGTTCATCACCCATGGCGATGAAGACCAGGCGGCGCTGTTGCGGCGCATGGGCCGTGGCTTGCTGGTCACCGAGTTGATGGGCCATGGCCTGAATATGGTCACGGGTGATTACTCCCGTGGTGCGGCGGGTTTCTGGGTGGAAAACGGCGAAATCCAGTTCGCCGTGCAGGAAGTGACCATCGCGGGCAACATGCGTGACATGTTCAAGCAGATTGTCGCGGTGGGTAATGACCTGGAACTGCGCAGCAACATCCGCACCGGTTCGGTGTTGATCGAAAAGATGACCGTCGCCGGCAGCTAATCCGCCGACAGGCGCCATAAAGAAGGCGCGCCACCCATTGGGTGGCGCGCCTTTTTTTGTGCCTGGAATTCCGAGTGACTCCCTCAGGCTCTTGTTTTGATTCTCAATATCATTTAATAATAAATATCATTACCGAATGAGTGTGGATCATGAGTTCTGTCCTGCATGAGGATCCCTACCTGGAAAGCTGGCGTTGGATGAGTCGTCAGATTCGTTGCGGCCTTGCTCCCGACGAGCCCCGCCTGATCGAACATTATCTTGCCGAAGGCCGGTACCTCGCCTGTTGCACTGCGACCCACCCGTGGACCATCGGCGAAACCTCATTCCGCCTGCTGCTGGACACCGCCTCCGACATCGCCTTGCCCTGGCACTGGCGGTCCATGTGCCTGGACCAGGCCTGGCGCCCGTTGCGCGACCTGGAAAAACTTTCCCACTGTGCCTGCCGCCTCAAGCGCTGGCAGACCTTTGCCTGGCAATTGGCGACCTGCGAATTGCTGCCTTCCATTTCTGTTTCTGACCTGGTGCAAGGATCTTCCGATGATTAGGGTCGACCATCACTTATTTCCTGTGTCGCGCCGGGCCTGCAATTGCGCAGGGC